>JAOZRQ010000052.1:2324-20040 GCA_029940115.1 Desulfobacterales bacterium | reverse complement strand
TTTCAAAATTTGTGGCGAAAAAAGTGTCAACTACTTTTAGGATGAATGAAAAATGTTGAAATCTCTATTAAGAAAGGCCGGCTCATCAATGATGTTCATAACCAGAACCCAGGATCACAAAAATCAAAAAAACAAACCAAACTGAAAAATGTCTGCTCGGCGCGCATTTTTCCATTGCAAAGGGCCTTCACCACGCGCTATATAGGGCGAGTGCGTATCACTGCACCGCGCTTCAGATGTTCACCAAAAATTCCCAGGCATGGAAGGAGCGCTCGCTTTCAGCGGATGATATCACCTTGTTCGACAAGGCCAGGGAGGAGACCGGCATACGGGAGATCGCCTCCCACACCTCCTATCTGATCAATCTGGCATCACCGGACAAGAAAAAACAGAACCAGTCGTGTCACGCGCTGAAACAGGAGCTGATCCGGGCCTCGATGCTCAGAATCCCATATGTGGTGCTTCATCCCGGTTCTCATGGGGGAAAGGGGGAAGAAGAGGGTATTCAGCGTATCAGAGAGAGCATCAATGAGATACTTGCCGAGATTCCTGACCTGCATGCCCGCCTCCTGCTTGAGACGACCGCGGGACAGGGAACCGGCATCGGCCACACCTTTGAACAACTCGCGGCCATCATGGAAGGGATTCGTGAGAAGGAGAAGATCGGTGTCTGTCTGGATACCTGCCATATCTTTGCCGCAGGCTATGACATCCGAACCGAAGATGCGTACCAGGACACCATGGATCGGTTTGATTCGACCATCGGCATGGCGCGCCTTTGTCTCATCCATCTGAACGATTCAAAAAAGGATTTCGGATCCCGGGTGGACCGGCATGAACACATCGGGGAGGGACATATCGGCATCCATGCATTCGGATATCTGATGAATGATACTAGGCTGGGAGAAATTCCGAAAATCATCGAGACCCCAAATCCGAAGAAAAATGAAAAGGACTGGGATAAGGCGAATCTGGAAAAACTCAGGGGAAGGGTTCGGGAAGGATGAGGGATGAAGTGTTCAGATTTCATCCCTCATCCCCTCATCCTTCAGACTTCATCCTTTCGGTACTGGCCTGAATCAAAGGGATTGCGGATTCCAGCATTCACATACGTTCCCATACATATCGTGCAATCTGACCTGAACAAAGGGATTGCGGATTTCATCATTCACATCTGTGTACAGGACAAAAAAAAATGATTGAGGAAGGAAACCCGGCTTTTTCTCGCAGTTGGGGATTCCGCCTGTTTGGGAAAAAGCCGGGTTTCCCGCCCTTCGCGACTTTTTGTCCTGTACACAGCATTCACATACATTACCATGCATGTCATACAGACCTGAATCAAAGGAATTGCGGATTTCAAATGAACCAAATGACCAAATGATCAAATGATCAAATGTCCCGACGTGCTGACCTGACTCAAAGGGATTGTGGGGAAGGATGAAGTGTTCATCCTTCATCCTTTCGATGGCCAATTGTCCCGGAGGGACTTGTGAGAACAGCCCGGCAATTCATTGCCGGGCATGCACAATTTGTCCAGTCCCGCAGGGACGACTGGGGATCCATCCCAAAATGAACTTTTAGACTGTTTGGGGACTCCCCCAACTTCTGTGTACAGGACAAAAAAGGTGACTGAGGAAAGAAACCCGGCTTCTTCTTGCAGTTGGGAAGTCGGCCCTTTTGGGAAAAAGCCGGGTTTCCTGCCCGTTCCCGACTTTTTGTCCTGTACACAGCCCCAACTTATAAAAATCGGCGAGACTGTGCTAGGTGCAGGCCCATCTGACAAAATGAATGCCCCCTCTGACAAGCGTTCCGATCCCTCCTGATTTCATCAGTCTCAACAGGTGAAGCAGACGAGCCGGCCTCAGATAGAATCTGAGATACGCCTTTTTTCTGAAGTCATTCACCAGAGCGGGCGGAAGTCCCGGAAGTTCCATCACCGCGTGGTCTTGGCGAAATTCCTCGAAGTCCTTTCCTTCAATCCATCCGTGGACAGAGGCCTGTTCGTAGAGGGGGGAGCCGGGAAAGGGAACCGCACAATAGAACTGGGCCACCTCCACATCAAGGCTCAACGCGAAGTTGAGGGTCTGCCGGAGCGTCTCCCGGGTCTCCCCGGGAAAGCCGAGGACAAAATGCCCCGCGACGCGGATGCCCGCGTGATTCGCCATGTTCACGGCCTCACGGGACTGGTTCAGCGTGATCCGCTTTCCGGTCTCATTCAGAACCTTCTGACTGCCCGATTCGATCCCATAGCTGATCATCCAGCACCCCGCCTCCGCCATGGTCTCCAATATCTCCTGATCCACGGTGTCCACTCGGCTGTTGCAGGTCCATCGGATGTTCAGCCCCCTTTCCCGGATCTCCCGGCAAAACGCCATGACATAATTCCGATCCGCGGTAAAGGTGTCGGCCCAGATGAAAAAATGGGTGATGCCAAAGGAATTCATGTCATGGACGATCTCATCCGCCATTTTCGGGGCGGATCGCCTGCGGAGGCCTTTCCCATAATAGGTCCGGGCGGTGCAGAAGGTGCAGGGGAAGGGACAGCCTCGGACCGGGGAGAGCATCAGGAACTTCTCTCCGATCAGGGGGAGTTTGTATCTCTCCAAATCAAGGAGATGCCACGCGGGGAAGGGGAGGGTGTCGAGATCACGGATGAGGGGCCGGGGGGGATTGTGACACACCCGGGCATCACCCGCCTTGTAGCTGATGCCGGGGATATGCGCCAGATCCCCTCCCTGATCCAGTCCGTCTGCCAGAGCGGCCAAGGAGGCTTCAGGCTCATTTCGAATGACCACATCAAGGAATCGGGTCTGTTTCAGGCATGAGTCGGCCCGCGCGGTCACATGGATGCCAAGCACCGCGGTCTTTGCATCCGTCGAGAGTTCCCTGATCTCGTCCGCCAGCGCGAGGTCGCTTCGGATGGAGGGGGTGGCGGTGCTCCATGCCACCAGCCCGTAATTTCCCTTGTGAATGCGGTTCAGGAGGTCTGATCGGGAAATGTCCTGGGCCGCACAGTCGAGTATCTCCACCTGATGACCGTGGGACGCAAGCATCGCGCCGGCGGTGGCCAAGGTGATGGGAGGCCACAGGGTGGACCATGCGCCCTGCTCCTGGTTGCACCGGCCTTCCCGGATATATGCCTTGCTGTCAAGGGTCGGGGGATTGAGTAATAGAATTTTCATGCCAATCCTGAAATCTGATGTCATTGTCACTTGTGAGAGACCACAATCTTGTGGCTGGCCGCGGACTCATACAGGGAGATGCCTTGCAGGGCCAGTTCGCTCAAGTAGTGCCTAACCAAATAAATTTTGACAAATGGGAGAACCGGGAAAACCGTGTCGGACAAGGGATTTCGGAAAAATTCACTTGTCAGAATTAATTTGGTCAGGCAGTAGTCGCGAAGTCTGCGAGCCTGGGACTTGGTCAGGCCCAAGGCCCACTTGCAAGCCCGCCTTCTCCTCTGGGAATCTGAACGCATGACGGCAAGGCCGCCCCATGGGATGAACACATATCATCATCTGTTTCGGATGTCAAACATGAAAACCAGACGTGAGACGTGGGGGCGTGAAACGTGAGGCGTTCGGGTTGGTCACCGTCACATCAACCAGACTCTCCGCGCCATGACTCGGAGTCCTGCATGTCAGCTCGGTATCAGAGATAAAGATGATATTGCTGGCAAGTTGGTCTTGGAAGCGGACGGTAGTCTCCTCAACAAAGTCTTCCCCTTTGATCCTTACCAGCGCATTGCCGGCGATAGTCCCCTGATTAGGCATCACTTCGGTGATTACTGGTGGCGGCATAGGAGAAACAGTGTAACAGCAATGGGTATCGAAAAGACCATCATTATTGAATACCGTTACTTCAAACGGACCGGGTTTTAAAGTGTCAGGTATCAGACAGGTCACCTCCGTCTCTCTGTTTTCATCCTCCAAAGGTTTGATGATGGTCCTTTCTTTGGGGTCACCAGTTCTTTCAGATTTGGCAGATTTCCCGGACTCCATTCGGGGATCGCGCCGTTCAAATCGTTATTCCCAAAATCAAGTTTTTCCAAATTTGACAGGACCCCCAATTCCATGGGGAGCTCACCAGTGAGAGCATTTCCGCTGAGATCAAGTTCTCTCAAATTTCTCAGTTCTCCAATGGATGCAGGGATCTCACCGGAAAGCTCGGCAGAAGCCAGATTGATGTGTGTCAGATTGATGAGGGAGCTGATGGATGAGGAGAGCTCTCCAGAAAGTGTGTTGAAGGCGAGATTAATGGATGTCAGATGGGTGAGTGAGGCAATGGATGCAGGAAACTCGCCGGAAAGGCCGTTAATAGGTAAACTTATTTTTGTCACATGGGTGTGTTCCTCGTTGCAAGTGACGCCAAACCATGTACACTCTGTACCGTACTGGGCGAAATCTCCGTTTTCATGCCAGTTGGCCTTATTCGTCCAGTGTTGACCGTTTGTATGCTCATAAAGAGCAAGCAACGCCTCCCTTTCAGCGGGTGGAATGCCCTCAGTGTAAGTATAACACCCTTTGCATATGGCTGACGTTCCATCTGGGTTGGTCACTGTCACATCGACCGTCCCAGGCGCATGCGGAGGCGCACCACAAATCACATAGTACGACGTGACAAATCCATTTGCCACATCATCGCCAAATGTAATCTTGGCACCGGGGACGAAATTGTTGCCCGTTATGACTACTCCTGTTCCGCCAACTGTGCTCCCTTGATTAGGGGTGATCGTCATTTCCGGTTCGGGGCATTTTTCAGTTGTGGCGGAGACTTCATTTGTATATTCGCTGAAAACGCTGATAGGATTATGGTCGTGAGGGTCTGTCATCGTCCGAACTCGAAAATAATAGTCTGTTTCGGGTTCCAGATCCGTTACAGTTGTGCTTTCATCGCCTTTATTTGAAGTTGTTTCATACAGATCATAAGGTTCGCCGGATGTGGATGAATACCAGGTTTCATAGCCCCCCTCATTCTCTGTATAGTCAATCGCCTTCCAAGTCAGTAAGATGGAAGTGCTTGTCAAGGTATGGGCCGCCAAATTTGTGGGGGCAATTGTCTGAGTGCTTTCCCAGTCATGCCCAATTTGTTTTGCATAGAGGAAACTATATAGAAGCTTCTGTTCCAAATCGTCCGAATCCGGCGTGAAAAGGGCGTTCCAGCGGAGATCGATTCCGCCGTTATCTATCAAAGGCAGGTTTTTCAATTCTATGGGGATATTCCCCGACAGGCAATTTCCAGACAAATCAAGGGTCTTCATTTGTGTAAAGTTGCCGATGGAACTGGAAATCGCTCCATTCAGATTGTTGGAAGAGATGTCAATGTCAATGACATTGCCATCTTCAGCATCACAGGTTACCCCATGCCAAGTACATTCCGTACCGGCTGCGCCGAGCCAATTGCCATGACTGATCCAATTTTTTCCATCCGTGCTGTTGTAAAGATCAATCAGCGCATCCCGCTCAACAGCAGGGATGGCCGCATGGGCGGTTTGCAACATGGCCGCGGCGAAGGCCAGTAAGATGAGAGTCATAATGGTGATGCTTGTCTTCATTTCAAGCTCCTTTCATTGTTCGACAGTAAACTCACTCTGATTCACATCTTCAGCCGTCCCTACGGGACTGAATAGGTTATGAATGCCCGACCCGGCAATGAATTGCCGGGCTATTTTCATAAGTCCCTACGGACAGGGAAAAACATTCCCCAAAAGGTGTAAATACCGCCCTTCAGCCGTCCCTACGGGGATCAATATCGGAAGATTGATGGTGGGCCTGATGAAGACGGTGATTGTGGCGATGCCGGAGTCTGCGGTCCCGTCGTTGACCTTGAATGTGAAGCGGTCTTCACCCGTCGCGTCCGGTCCAGAAGTATAGGTGTAGTCACCGGCTGTCGGATCTTGGATGACGGCCGTGCCTTTGCTTCCGTTGGTCACGATGCTGAAGGTCAGGGGATCGCCGTCCGCGTCGGCAGCCCCAAGGACCGCGGATGTGGCGGTGTGGACCATGGCCGTCAGCGTTCCATAAATGGCCACAGGCGGATATGTTCCGTCTTGCTGACCATGGACGATGCCTCCTGATTGTTTCCGGTCACGTCTCCGTTTTCGTCTCTCTGGCGCATGGTGATCTCGGTATTTTCAGTGAACCCTGAACCTCTGAGGACGGTGGCCATGTCTTGGCTGGCGGGTCCGAATGCGGGAAGCACCGCCCTGAGGGCCAGCGGGGTGTCATCATCTGTCACCGTCACGGTGATGTCCGGCGGGTCAATTCCGCTGTAATAGGTGTCTGTACTCACGGCCGGGGATGTGGTGATGATGCAGGTTTGGGTGCCGTCCGCGATATCCTCGTCCTCAGGACTGACGGTGAGGGTCAGCCCGGTGTGCCAGTTGTCGCTGTCAAGGGTGACTGAGTCCGGGGAGACCCTGCATTCATAAGGGTCCGAACTCAACAGGGTCAGGATGACATCGGACAGGGGCGCTTTGTACAGGGTGATGGTGACATCAGCGGTCTGGTCCGGTTCGCCCACGCCCAACTGGGTCGGGTCAATGATGATGCCGCCCAACTGGGTGACCCGGCCTGGGCCGTGCATTCGTTCCCCTGCGAGTCACTGGCCGAGAAGGCGATGACATAGATGCCTGTCTCGGTGCATTCAAAGGTGATCTCGTAATTCCCGTCACTCTCCGGGTCTGTGAGTTCCATGAAGGGGATCGTGGCGGAGGATCCCGGATAATCCGGGGGGTGGAAATTGCCCTGCGCTAAAAATTTCCTGTTGACTTGCCCCTTGATTTGGTGTATATGGGAGTTTCGACTTGGAAGGGATGAGCAAGGAGTGCCAAAGTTGTACTTTGGCAATATGGGGTGAATGATTTCTTCAGCGATCCTGAAGAAAATGCTTATTCTTTGGAGGAGTTTGAAACATTTGAGATTGACATTTCAAATGGCCAGTGTTGAGCTGTTCTGAAATTCATGGGATAAGAATGAGACAATGAAATTTCTTTTGAGCAAAGTAAAAACTGCTTGGAATACTTTTTGGAATGCCTTGTTTAAACGATATATAAAAAGCGGTCAAACGTCTTTTGAACGGGATAAAGACAGAGAGTTGTCCCGTGAGATTGCCCGATATTATCTGATTGAGCGGGACAAACAAGAGAGGGTATGTCAAATTATATCTTCTCTCATTCTCTTTGCTATTGGAGCCTTGCTTCTCACTGGAGGATTTTATAAAATAGGAATAGAAAAGGATTTTATATGGGAATTCTTTACAGTGGCGGGTGCATTCCTCATTATGATATCTATGGCTATATATTTGAAACTGATATTGGCCAAGCGTCATTTGGATGAATCGCTGGTCACAACATACAAAAAATTAATTGCCCCCCCGACTCTTCCTGTGGTGATTACCACTCCTGTATCCTTGATGATGTCCATGGCGTATGGCGGCGGAAATGTTGTCTCAGACGGAGGAGCAGAAGTTACAGTAAGGGGAATTTGCTGGAATGTATCACCTTGCCCAAGTATAACGGACTGCACGGGCTTCACACAGGATGATAAGGGAACAGGAAAGTTTACCCATCCTATTGAAAAGTGGTATCATAATAAGAAATATTATGTAAGAGCTTACGCTGCTAATAGCGTAGGAATTGCCTATGGGAATCAGCAGGAATTTCCTGATAAGGATTGAAATTGTGAAATGTGTCGGATAAAATTCTGAATGTCAGGAAAAACGGTTGTAACTTTTTTTGTTCATGTGAAAAAATGAAAAATAATATCAAATCAAAATTGCAGTCGCTGGAAAGATGGGAATTGAATATCCTTGCTCGGAAGCTTGGGATGAGGAAAGAGTCCAAAAGCAATATACCTGTTATCAAAATATTGCAGAACTGGTATTACAGTCTCCGATATAGACCCGGGGAAACAGACTTTATTGAAAACATCGCGTTGAATCCTCAGAATAAAAAAATTGTCAGGCAGTTTTTGGATATTAATTCCAGATTGAAGGCACTGGATGAAAGCAAACTCAGGCAGTTGACTCGTGAGATTGAAATAAAAGAAACTGGTTCTGATAAGAAATCAGTGCTTATCAAAAACATACTTAACGATTCAGAACATAAAGGAGTTATAAAAAAGTTGAATTTAAAGCGTTTGCTTTTATTCAGGGGACTTACAACGATCACAATTGTGTTTCTGCTTACTTACTTAGTAATTCTTAACCCGTCAAGGATAATAATAGGTGCCGGAGAAGTATTAAAATTATTTGGAGGCTGGCTCGGAGGTATCGCAAGCATCGTCGGATTTTTTCTTATATTCAGCCCCGAAACAAATTGGAAAGATCGAATTATTAACTGCTGGATAACAAATCGTTTAGACTTAATTGTGGTCCTACTTTTTTATATTTGTTATACTCATCCTGACAAAGATTTAGTTGCTTTGATGGGAGGTCTGGCAAGCACGGCATCAATTCTTCTTACCGTTGTTCCCAGAGAATTCTTCGATATATGGCGGGAAAGGCATTTTTATAAGACATACTACGCCATTATTGTGATATTAGCCATAGGTGCAATTTATATTGAGGGCTTTATAATTTCCGGATATGTTTATTTTGAAAAAGAAAATAAGCCGATAATCGGGGCAGAGGTAAAATTAAAGGAGCCGCCTCGTTTTTGTAAAAGAAAAAACCAGATCAAAAGATTTTGTGAAGCGAAAACAAATAGCGAAGGAAAGTTCTATATTCTGCTTATTCCTTTCAGGTCGAAAATGAAAGATATTGAAGTTGAGGTTATATATGACAATAAAAGCCGTGGACTTTATAAAATCGATCAAAAACATAAAAAAATTTATATTACAAATCTGTTAACAGGTACTTGGAAATATAAAGATAAAGAAGAAGATGCAACATGGAGAATTGAACATAAAGGAGCTAATGATTTAGATATCATCGTTGAGGAATCCAGCATCGCCTCTAATAAAGGAAAAATATTCAATGGAAAATACTTTTCTGGCTCAAATGAGTTTCATTTTACTATTGATGGAAGTTCTTTCAAAGGTAAGATAAATGCTAATGGCGATATTCAAGAAATTCGTGACGGACTTCCTCCTTATTTTACTTTTTCTTTAGTAAGAATATCCGACTGAAATCAGATTACTGCATCCGGCCTCAATTAGATTTATTTATTTATAACAAAATGTTCATTTTCTTTAATCTCTTTGATATCACAAGTTTTTAATAAGGCAGTAACAGGAGTTTTTTCCGGCGGCAAAATTTTTGATAAAGAAGCATATCCACATATATCTTCTTTAAAAACAATTATTTTATCGCATGGATGAAGCTTATAACGCGAAGCGATATCAAACAATATGTCTTTAGTTGTAGGCGGTTGGGTAAAATCAGATGTTATTCTGTTGGAATTGTCATCCTTTTTTATAACTGTCCCTCCTACATAAGGGAATTCCATACGAAATCTGTTCTCCATCTTTAAAGCGCATAATTCTAAATTATTCTCATACATATCTTTCTGAATGGTCATCATTCGATAGTCTTCTTCTAAGTCAATCATCTCAGCTATAACTTCATAGCCAATTATTTTTTTATTTTTTCGGTCATCTTTTATCATCCCAAAAATAATACAATCCGCTCTTTGATCGTCATCATTTTTCCACTCTCTCCCGATCTTCATCGCCTTTTCTTTAGCAACTTTATATTGGACTTCAATAACCCTATCTTTGTTTTTGGTTACAATAATCTTCTCTTCACTTTCAGCAAAGTTTAAAATTTCTTCGTAATCATATGGCACAAAACGTTTATTCTCTATTATTTTATCTTTTAGTGTTTTTTGAAAAATGTCAATATACATATGCCCATTTTCACACGAATCTGAGAGACAATATACAGGAGGAAATATCAAAATTTTTAATCTTTCTGTAGTATCGTAAACTTTGGCTGTCTTTTTTATGATTTTTATGATTTTTTCTCCATTTGGCAAGATTTTTCCGCCACCTTTAACTTGAATAGTGATGTGATTTTCGCCTTCTTCAAGTTCAATTTCAGGATAACATTTTATTATTTTATTATTTTCTCGCCCTTCGATTTTCCATCCTTTAATCTCTCTCTTTCCTGTTACTGAAATGGATAAAGCTTCATGCGGAATTGCATTAACTATTATTTCTATTTTAGGAACTATAAATGATTGATATACAATCTGGTTATTATATAAATCTGTCTTAATGCTGACTACGGACGAATTTCGAACGAACAGCCTATTGCTTAAAGACGCAAATAGGTTAGGAGCAGCAGTGGCAGAAAAAGAGGATAAAGAAAGTTCTGTTTTGTTACCCAATTGATCTATAGCTATTAAATTGGCGTTTTCAATCTCAGATAACAATTTTGTGTCGAAAAAAAATCTGTTGTTATTGTCAATTTCAACTTTCCTTTCTTCTTTTTCGTTAGCGATAAGGAGCTTAGAGATACCGATATCATCATAAAGAGAGCCGCGAATAATTCCATTTTTACTTGGCAGAGGCAATTCAAGTATAATCATAGGGCCTTCCCGATCTACCATGATAAGTAGCTTATGGCTGATATTTCCACCTCTGAGATTTGTCGCTTTAACTTTGATTTCATGTGAGCCCACAGGAAGTAAAAAACCCTTTCTGAAAGGTCTGTGTTTTACTGAATTTCCAGTTTCCGCAATATCATCTTCAAAAAGAAGAGTTTCATTTTGAATAGTTATTGATGACACATACTGCTGTTCATCTTTAGCGATACCGGAAATGAACACCGGATTACTGCGAGTCCATGCTACAATATCATCACTATCCCATTTTACATATTTTTTATCCTCATCTGTTCCGGAAATGATCATTACGCCATCTTTCATCCACTCTTTAAAATTAAGGGCGAGTTCAGGCTTTTTTTCAGTTTCGTTTTTAATCAGAGCTTCACGAGCCTGATCCAAGTAGAATCTCGCTTTAGAACTGGGTGTCTGAGTCAGAGAAAGCTCCAGTTCCTTTCTCGCCTCTTCCCACTTATCCAGATAGTAATATGCTATCCCCAACTCCCTATTCGGAAAATAATCAATAAAATGCCGCCCATAAGTCCGAGCCTGCCATTGGTCTTCCCCTCGTTGCCGGATCGCCTCTCTCAAATAGATCTCAGCGGCCTCCCAATCCCCTTTCTCCTGAGATAACAGGGCCTCTTTATAGTAATCCCACCATGTATGCGGAAACAAGTCCCAACTGAAAAAACCTTCCTCTTTTTCATCTGTCACTGGCATCGGATGACATGCTTTCAAGCACAAAAACATTGCCAAAATAAAAACCGGAAAAATAAAAAATTGACTCAGTTTACGAAACATCTGTATCCTCCTCATAAATAAGGCTTTACTGAATGATAAAGTGTGCATTTCATCAATCTCTAATAGCGCAGAAAAACGCTTTTTCCAGCTATGGATTCGCCGCCTTGCTTTGTTTCGGTAAAAAACCGTCTTCCCCGTCAGGATTCGGACTGTATCCGCCAGAATTGTAGAACTGAATCAGTCGCAAAAATTCGCTCAAGTTGATATTCCAGTCTTGGGGATTATAGTCCAAATTATGAGGCTTACAACTATGGTCAGGATCGCCTTCTGTGCCATATCCATCTTCTCCTTTGATATCGCAGTGATAGGTTCCGATCGTATAAAGCTGTTGAGCGCGAAGCAGTTCTGAAAGGCTGATCATATAGTTTTGGGGATTGTAATCTGCGCTGTGTTCTTTGCAATCTGATGTTCCGTTTCCGTTGCTGTCCGTGTCGGGATTGCTACAGCCGCACTCTCCGGGTTCAATCTTGGTGGAATCGTAAGGACATTGATCCTCGCAATCCGGTGCCTCATCGCTGTCACTATTGGTCTCTGGAGAACCACAGCCACATATCCCAGGATCGGTCTTGTTTGGATCATCTGGACACATATCTGGATCCAAATAAAATTGTTCTATATGGCCGTATTCCCTTCCAGCACTTCTCTCCTCTAATGATATCTCATATTCTCTTTCCACATATCCAGTTGCAGAGACAGTCACCTCAAAAAACCCCGGTTTGGCAGAGATAGTATATAGGCCGTCTGAGGGAGGAGGTTTGACTGTACAATTATTATCATTATCATCAATATCAGTAAACTCCAACGTCGCGGTTTCAACGAGAATCGGTTCTTTCTCGGAAACAGAATCTATTACTTGAAAGTTAAAGATATCACGTTCACCAAAACCTCCTGTGGAGAGATTTATTTCAAGATCATACGTCTCATCTTGGCAAGAGTCATTTTTCGTAAGTCTCACATAGTAAATATCGGTTTTTTCATTTTCAAACGTCCATTCCAAAATCTCCTCAGCCGTGTGAATCGGCGTATCTGACAATGGATCATAAACCCATTCCATCGGCGTATCTGACAATGGATCATAAAGTTCTATGATCGCCCCACAATTGGCTCCGGTCGCCTTGATTGTATAAGCCTCTTGATCAAACCCATAAAATCTCACCCAATCCTCATCACTGCCATTATGAAAATTATGATGCTGGGGCGTTTTATGGTTTATGATGGTCAAACTTGCCTGTGCAGAGTTATTATCAGGCTCGTAAGGGTCTTTGCCGGATGGCTGATGATATATTGAGGTTTCTTTGGCAAGGGATGCATTTCCCTCTTGATCCTTTGCATAAATCGTCACTTGATAGTCCCCAAACGTGGGAAAGTTATAAGTCTCTTCATATCTGCCGTTCTCGTCAGGCAATAATTGCAACGGTTCCTCTGTCTCCGAAAACAACTCAAAGTTCCGGGCAGGCGGTGTGATAATCGCCCATACTTCTTCAACTTTCCCCTTGATAGGCGTCACTTTCTCCACAGATATTGATCCATCTTTTACCAATATCGGCGTAACCACCGGATCATCACTCGCCAGCCTGATTCCCAAGCCGATGGTATGCTTCCTCGCAAGCCGTCCGTCCGACAATTCGTTGCCGACACCGTTGCCATTGTCATCTAACCGGGGGGATTGGTAATGATTTCCAGACAGAAATCTGATCGCCTCCCTGACATTCCGAAAGGCATCCCGGATATTCACGCCGTTCAGAACTTCCTTCCAGAAAAGATCGGAAAATGAGATCGCACCGTCTGAAATATAAGTGGATTGGCCGATGGATGTGCTGGAGATGACGATACGATATTTTCCTGTCGGCGGTTTGAGCAAAGGGACAAAACTTCCAGAATAATCCGTATCACAGATAACCGTTATCATGCCCGGCATATTTTCCTGGAGCCTGTCAAGCTTTTCATCCAAATCGCTGATTGGCAGGAATTCATCCTCACTTATATGAAATCGCTCCGGTTCACCTTCTCCTGCGAGGTAAAGCAGAAGACCATATGTATTCTGCATGGCCCATTCTTCAAGAGCGTAACTCAGATTACTCAATATCGATGTCCCATCCACACCCGTCGAAGAGGTTTCCTGAGTCATGAAATAAATATCATCATCTGTGTATCCCTGAAACTTCAGCGCCTTGTGAGCCAGTTCCAAGTTTTTTTCTACAGAGTCTCCTCGCTCGGCCGAGTATCCCCCCACAATGATCGCCCGACTTCTCAGAGAAACGCCAGTTGGCAACTCAGCCAATGCTTCATAAATCGATGTGTTTCCCTTCCGATCTCTGGCATAGACGGCCACACGACAGCCCTCCGAGTTGAATCCATCGTAATCCGAAATCTCATACTGATTTCCCGCCCCAAGCAAGAGATCAACCGACGGGAGTTCCAGAACCGGCTTCTCCTCGGAATGCTGGTGATACTCAGGCGGAATGATCACAGCCCATACCCGGGCGATCCCATCCTCATCCGTCACCATTGCACGCAGGATATTCGACGCTGCATCATACGACGCGTGATCTATCTTCGGCGGTTCCCAATGAATCGCAGCCATATTCCCTATCGAAATGGAGGTCTGATCTTCAGGCTCATTGGGTTGCCTATCACCATCCGTATCGATCTGCGGGGTTTGAAGGGACGTGATGTTGCTGATGGCTTTCCCTGCAAGATATGCGTCCCCGAGATGACCGCCGTTGAAAATGGATGACCAGAAGAAATGGGAGAATGAGAGGGAGCCTTGGTTCAAAAAATGGGCTTCTTGCTCGGGTGATGTGCTGGCAATGACGATGCGCCCCTCAGATGAGAGGGAAGGGAGAAAACTCCCAGCCTTGCACGCGTCGTAAACAATGATCAACTGTCCGGAAATGGCATCCTGAAGCGGGGTCAGCCAGCCATTCAAATCAGAGACAGACAAGGTTTCCCTCTCATTCATCAGGAACGAGTCTGTTGCGCCGTGGTTCACGAAATAGAGAATGACATCTTTTGTATCAGGTCTTGATATCTTCCCGATGGTTTTTTCCAAGTTATCTAGGTTGGCCTCTCCGTAAACATCCGGCTCACCATCGCCGTCCAGATCAAGCTGTGTATCAGAGGTGAGGTAATAGATCGTTTCTGGAGGTTCATCAGTCTGTGTCTCATCACTTGGGAGCGTCGGCTCGGAGACCGGAAGTTCATTGAAGCCCTGATAGGTCAAGGCACGATACGCAAAACTGGCGCACATGCGGGTCGCGTCCCAAAGTTTGTTTCCTGGATATGGGCCTCCGCCGGCCACGATAATCGCTCTTGAAATATCTTCAGACAAGTCAATCGGTTTATAAACCTGGATGCGGTTGTTTTTGCTGTCCGCGACATATACCATCCCTTCTTTGCTGACACACAGGGCATAGGGATTTTTGAAGAGTCCGATGCCATGCCCCTCTTGGCCAAAAGCGGTGACAAATTCACCATCTTTTGTGAATTTCTGGATGCGGTGATTGTAGTCGTCGGCCACATAGACAAAGCCTTCACTGTCCACCTCCACGCCGGAAGGCGAATCAAACGCTTCCGGGCTGTTGCCGAATGTTCCCCATTTGGTAATGAAATTGCCAGATGAATCAAATTTCTGGATCCGATGATTGTTTGAATCGGCCACATAGAGACAGACCCTGTCATCGTCCGCATCATAATGGGTCGCCACACCCAAAGGCGTTCTGAACTCCCTCCTTCCGTCACCCAGTTCGCCCCAGATGATGACGCTCCCATCTGCGGCAAACTTCCATATCTTGTCGTTTTTTGAATCCGAGACATAGACTACCCCGTCTTTATCAACCGCCACATCATCCGGACGATTAAACTGTACCGCCGCGTCATCTGATCCACCCCACTTTCTTATGACATTGCCGGCAGAATCGAATTGCCAGACGCAATCTGCGGTTCTGTCAACCACATACACAGACCCGTCAGGACCCACCGTAACGCCATGGGGTGAATCAAACTGCTGAGTCTCAGGATTTCCCCATTCCACGAATTGCCCTTCTTGGGTAAACTTCTGCACCCGATGATTTTCTGTATCTGACACATAAATAAATTCATTTTCATCATCCACCGCGATCCCCATGGGATTGTGCAATTCTCCTCTCCCGCTACCATATCCGGCCCATTTGGCCAAGAAACGACCGGATGATGTGAATTTCTGAATGCGGTTATTGTACAGGTCCGCGACATAGACAAGGCCATCACGATTGACTGATATGCCGTGGGGAGAATCAAATTCTCCGTCTCCATCCCCTTCGCTTCCCCATTTGGTCTCAATCTGGCCGGCCGGAGTGAATTTTATGATCTGGTGATTCTCCTTATCTGTTACATAGACAAATCCGTCGCGATCAATGGCGATGCCGGCCCCTTTTCCCTGAATATTCCATTGGGCCAAAAGAGAGAATGTGTCTGGGTCGAATTTTTTGACGCTGCTTTTCTTTCTGTCGATCACATACACCGCGCCGCGGCGGTCAACCGCTATGCCGGAATAGAAGTCGAACTCCTGGGCCTCACTCGTTTCCTTCTCAATATCCCATTCAGACAGGGCCTCTCCGTCTATGGTGAACTTCCTGATGTGGCCACCAGTGCTTGTGTGGGAGGCCTCTGGAATGAAGGCATAGACAAAGCCGTCGTCATCCGCGGCGATACCGATGGGCGTGATGGTGGCCTGACCTTCCGGCACGAGGTCTTTTTCATAATAGGGCCATTGTGTCACAAAGACTCCGTCAGTGGTGAACTTGAGAATATAATTGTCATCCCCCACATAGAGGAATCCTCTGTTATCCACCGCTATGCCATTCGGCATATTAAGCTTTCCCTGCCCATCCGCATTTCCCCATTTGGCCACAAAATGCCCGTCAGCAGTGAATTTTCGGATATGGTGCGTGTCTGAAAAAAGACTCTTCTCCAAGACATAGACAAAGCCTTCATTGTCGGTCACGATGTGATTCGGCTGGTTGAAATACCACGGCTGCTGCAAGGTGGGCCATAGGCGTATGAATCTGTAAGTCTCTTGGGATAACGCAGAAGAAGGGAGTAACAAAAATAGGGAGATGATAGAGATGAGAAGAATTTGAGACAGATTGAGAGAACTGTTTTTCCTTATTGATTTCATTGCATCATTCCTTAATGTTGAAGGGAGTTAAAGGTTTAAGGGGTTAGTAGTTCCGCCCTCTGGCAGTGTTGCGCCTAAAGGCGGAACTACAAACTTGGTGGAAAATCAGTTGGCCAAATACCTCATAATATAAATGGCCTGTTCCAAGCCGATCTTTCCATGTTCGTCAGCATACCTCTTGATGGGATCGGTCTGAATAATATCGATCTCTGTCAAAATTTTCAAGGCAATAAGGGCGTCTGCCAATTCAGGCACACCATTGCCGTCAATATCTCCCTTTTCAGGAGGCTCAAGATTGCGGGCCGAGTGCTTCACAGTCTTGTTCTCGTATATGTTGCGATCCTCTTCTTCTATTTCTGTTAGATCTTTCAAGATGTCTATCAGAATATTTCTGAACTCATACTCACTTTTATATGAGATACCTACTAGCGCGCGCAGAGCATCAGTCAGCACATTTGGCGCACCTTCTGCCGTCAACTGTTCCAGAACTCCCTCTGTTATTTTGAACTCATAACCTTCGGCAGGCTTGATGTAGTTATTTAATATCTCCTTGATCAATGTCTCATCTGTTCCCTCTATACTCCTCAACTCATTTTTAAGATCCCCTTCGCTTGTATATGTTTTATCTACATCAATGAGGGACGGGTCAATACCTTTGCTCTCCATATAGGTCGGCGCATCTTCGGTCAGCGTGAAAACGGCAAATGGATCGACACGATTCACATTCCCCAAGATCGTCCCTTGCCATCTGATGGTATCTTCCTCGCCAATCTCCGCATTCAGTGCCTCAACAAATTCCCACTCGCTCGTATAAGGCTGGTCTTTCAGCTTTTCCAGTTTTTTAAGGAGTTCTGTAATGGTGGCTTCAGGCTGGACATTTGCATATTCCAATGCCTCTTTCACTCCTTGCAGAGATTCATCGGTCAGCCTGAACCGTACAAATGAATTGACAGGCTCCACGTTCTCCAGAATCGTCTTGACCTGCTGCTCATCCATCCCCTTTTCGCTCAACTCATCCGCAAGCGCCCTTTCACTCGAATAGGTCTTGCCCTTCAGTTCATCAATGTCGAAACCCTGGTTCTTCATATAGGCCAGCACATCTTCGGTCAGTTTGAAAAGAACAAACGGGTTGGCCGGTTCCACACTCTCCAGAATCGTCTTTATTTGCTCTCCGTCAGTCTCCATGTCCAGCGCCTCAATAAATTCCCTCT
>JAOZRQ010000052.1:0-2224 GCA_029940115.1 Desulfobacterales bacterium | reverse complement strand
CTCTCCGTCAGTCTCCATGTCCAGCGCCTCAATAAATTCCCTCTCGCTTGCATAACAGGTGTCCTTCAGCGTTTCCAGTCGGGTGACAACGGCGTCATCAACGGTTTCGGCATTCCGCACGCTTTCCAATGTCTGGTCTGTCACGCAGAAGAGAACAAACGGATTTGCAGGTTCCACATTCTCCAGAATTGTCTTTATTTGCTCTCCGTCAGTCTCCATGTCCAGCGCCTCAATAAATTCCCTCTCGCTTGCATAAGAGGTGTCCTTCAGCGTCTCCAGTTTGGTGACAATGGCATCATCAACGGTTCCGGCATTCCGCACGCTTTCCAGTGTCTGGTCTGTCACGCAGAAGAGAACAAACGGATTGGCAGGCTCCACACTCTCCAGAATCGTCTTTATTTGCTCTCCGTCAGTCTCCATGTCCAGCACCTCAATAAATTCCCTCTCGCTTGCATAAGAGGTGTCCTTCAGCGTCTCCAGTCGGGTGACAACGGCGTCATCAACGGTTCCGGCATTCCGCACGCTTTCCAGTGTCTGATCTGTCACACAGAAGAGAACAAACGGATTGACAGATTCAACATTCTCCATCAGCGTTATTTTGCATTTATCATCGATCTGGGCATCTATCTCTCCTTCCAAATCTTCCAAGAGATTCCACTCGTTCACATACCTGTTGCTTTTCAAATCTCCCAAATCTCCCAATTTGGAGGCATCTATGCATTCACCCGCCAGCGCGTCCAAAGTTTGGCTGGTGACTTTGAAAAGGACGTAATCTCTGGCCGGTTCAATGCTTTCCAGTATCTTCTTCTTCTTATAGCTATCAAAGCGGGAGCCGAGCTGGGCTTTCACATCCTTTATGAAATCCCATTCGCTCTCATAGCTGTTGCCTTTCAAGCCAATCAACTCATCAGCCACAGATCCGATGTCGCCTCTCAGTTTATCAAACCATTGATCCGTCAGCTTGAATACGACACATTCACTTGCAGGCTCGACATGTTGTAAAATCGCTTTTTTATGCCTGAGCGCCTTCTCCGAACCGACTCTGCTGGTCAGGATGTCGAGAAATTCCCATTCACTGTAATATTCAAGATGCTTATCCCTCAGGCTTGTGAGTTCGCTGATGATATCTGGGACATTCATCTCATCAAGTTGTTCGGGCAGTCTGAAACGCATGAAACGGTTGTAGGGATTGAGATTCTGTAGTATCAGAATTTTCAGGTCCTCATCAATTTCAGCATTCAGTTGCTCAAGAAATTCCCATTCGCTTTCATATACTGTGGCTCCCTTCAACCCTGTCAGTTTGTTGATGACTTCTTCAGGAATCTCCTGATGTTCCGCGGTCGCGGCGGCTTGCAAGTTCGACAGAGATTGATCCGTCAGTCTGAAAAGAACGAATTCATTGACAGGTCTGACATTCTCCAAAATCACGCGGCGATAGGGAGCTTCCAAAGGCAGATCCGCACCTTCCACCTCATGCATGAAACGCCATTCATTTGCACAGTTTCTCCCTTTCAGGCCTTCCAGTTTGCTGATGATGTCGGGGAGGAGTCCTTCCGGAATCCCGTCACCCAAAGCATCCAAAGCCTCATTGATGCGATTCACAGATTGTTCCGTCACGTTGAACAGGAGAAACGGTTTGGCCGGTTCCACATTCTCCAAAATGACCTGTTTGCACACGTCCGCCTTCTCTCTTATCAACGTCTCACTGTCATACTTCTCTCTTATCAACGCCTTTAATTCATGCACAAACGCCCATTCACTTATATAGGGCTTGTTCAAGAGTTGTTCTTGCAGATCGTCAAAAACGAGGCTGTCAATCTTTCCCGACAAGTTGGTCAAAGACCCCGCGGTCAGTTTGAACCAAGCAAAATCATTGACTGGCTTCAGGCTTCCCAAAATCAGATGCTGATCATTCTCTATCTGCTCTTGGACTTCAGGGAGTGCATCTGCTTTCAGATCCCGCAAAAACTTCCATTCACTTACATATGGCACCTCTTTCAGATTTTTCAAAGCAGTGACAACCGCTTCAAAAACATCATCTTTCGACTCCTGAACCTCTTGGACAGACTGGTCCGTGACGCTGAACAGGACGAACTCATTGGCAGGCTTGACTGCTTCCAGAATCGCATCCAGATGCTCCGGTTCTGCTTCCGTCAACTCGTGCAGGAGCGCCCATTCGCTTGTATAAGCCTGGCCTTTCAGATTCTCCACAGCGGTGACGAGG
>JAOZRQ010000462.1:5192-5720 GCA_029940115.1 Desulfobacterales bacterium | reverse complement strand
CGGTTGGGGTACAGGCATTGGCATAAGTGCCTTGGGCTCCGTACCCGATAATGCAGAGGTGACACTGGAATTGGGAGGTTCGGGAGGTGCACTCGCCACTTATAACAGGATGTGGGGAGGCTCCGCTCTGGTGTGGGCTTTTATGCTGGATAATGAGCTGGACAATTTTGACAAAACCGTGACACCTGGGGCGGCCTCGTTGAGGGTGATAACGAACTTCCCGGCGAATGGCTTCCAAATCATGGTGAATACAGATCGAGGCTTCGGCGCAGGTGCAAACGCCACGGGTTGCGGCGCAGGCCAGTGTTGTCCGACGGTTTACAACGCCCCTTAACATATCGGGTGGCCGTTTTGAGACAGACAGTTTTGGGGACCGACAGGGATCGGGGATAAATGGCATATGATGTTGATCTTCTGAATCCTTGTTCTCCAAACTGCCAAAGTTGAATCATTGATGGGTGGGATGATAAATCCCGCCCATTTTCAGTTTGTAGTTCCGCCTTCAGGCGGTCTCGCACCGCCTGAAGG
>JAOZRQ010000462.1:1762-5182 GCA_029940115.1 Desulfobacterales bacterium | reverse complement strand
TCCATCATCAACCGCGTTCACGATCATAACAGCTCTCTCCCAAGGACTCAAAAGCACGGATACGCTCAGTCAGGAGATCAGACAGGTATCTAAGGCAGAGGAACTCCCTGATTGGCCCGCGGAAAAGGAGCTGACTGAGGTCAGATGCATTAGTGGCAAGTCACTCCTTTTCTTGCAATACTGGCACAAAGATCTTCCTTGGGCCCTTTTCGGACAAAACAGAAACATGAGATACTGGTTGGTGGAAAAGTGAAAAAACATCCATTCATCATCAAGAAAGCGGCCTTCTGCCTGCTTCTCTTTGCAATCTTCTTTCAGAATACAGAGCCGAGATGTGCCACTTATGAGGCCGATGATGTGCCTTGGTCCGGATACTGGTGGCCCACAATTCATGGGGGGCTGGTTACTGGGATAGACTACCGGGGCCATCCCGCACCCCTTGAAAAATATGATTACGTCATTAGTGGGACATATGACGGCCCTGCTGCAAGCTATGGATGGGAACATCATTATGACAAGGAAGCACCTCTCTGGGAGGGGCTCTGCTTTTGCTGGGCTGCCGCATCGATTCTCGAAGAAGAGCCAGTTCACAAAGGGGTTTACAAGGGCACGGTTTTTAAAGTGGGTGACAAAAAAGGGTTGCTCGTCGCGGCCTATCTCGGAACCCTGTTCAACGAACATCCCATAGACACGCCAGAGGCGTTTCATCAAATCTTGGAAGAGTTCATTGCCCGCCAGAAAACGCCCATCATCATGGACCTCGGCACAGGCGGAGAAAGCTGGAACTATCCAGTCTTCAAATACGACACCGATTATACTCAGGAGGGAAACACCAGACACTACACAACCACAACTTATCATGCAAGCGATTTTGTGAGAGCTGATTTCGTCGGTTCACAAGTTGTCGAAGACACATTCCATTATTACCTTACCTTCGACAACGATGGGAACATCACGGAGAGCGGGTGGGAAAATGAAACCGTTCCACCGCTGATCGCCCGTGAGCCCTTTGGCACGGAGCCTGCCAACCCTGGTTTGGATTACGACCAAGTCATGGAGATCGTGAACACGGTGGATGACCCGTATGAGCCAAATGACACATTTGAAAGCGCGCTCTCGTTGCCAAACGGCCGGCATACGTTGCTGGCCCTCAACAGCGACTATTTCAAGGCGGAACTGAGAGCAGGAAACCGGCTGAACATCCAGGTGGCGGTTGAGGAGGATAGACATTATGCCACAGAAAGACCTGACATATGGCTGAGAACCTACACCCCTGAAGGCGACCTCATCCAAGAAATCTTGGGTGGTGAAGCAGAACAGACCCTCACATCTGACAAAGACGGCATCTATTTCTTTGAAATCACACCGGTGAAAGCAGACGAGGAGCCAGTTTATGAGCTGACCCTTCAGCATCACCTGAATCACCAAGGAATATTTCCGATTCATCCCGCCGGACAATGGGCCACCGGCATAGCGTTGCTGAATCCCCAAGCCCTTCATCCTTCAGATTTCATCCTTCATCCTTCATCCTTCAGATTTCATCCTTCAGATTTCATCCTTCAGATTTCATCCTTCAGATTTCATCCTTCATCCTTCACCCTCACCCTCATGGACCAAACGGGCATCCCCCAAGCGGTCCATACGGAAACCCCTTCCCCCTGCCATCTGATAGGGATGCTCGGAGATGATTTGGGTCTCTTCCCTTCCACGAGGGGCACCGATTACATCCGAATAGATTCGGACACGCCCTTCTGGGGCCTTCAGTCGGCAACTGCCTCGCAGTTTGACCTGCTGATGGGAAGCGATGTGATCCCCCTTGACACGGCATCCGCAGAACTCTTTTTCCCCTATTTTGACAACAGGGGGGAATGGGAGACGATTTTCGGGATCATCAACACGGGGGACCAAGCCGAGGAGATATTCCGGCAGTCCTTTGATGAGGCGGGCCAAGTGCTGATGACAGAGTCCCTTCTGCTTGGGCCCGGTGAGAAGGTGGAGGAGGAGACCTCATTCATGGCCATTCTGACCTCAGGGGCCAGAACCATGAGTGCGGCTGCGTCAAGCGGCAGAGACTGCCTGACTGGTTACACCGAGTTTCAGAATGTCTCCGATTACAAAGGGCGGGCCCTTGTGCCGCTGACCATGGGGGAGAGGGGAACGCTGGTGGTGCCGCACACCGCGTCTGACGATTACTGGCGGACCAGTATCGTAGTGATGAACACCGGAGATTTGGCCGCCCCAGTCACCCTCTCCGCGTATGGAATTGAGGGAGATCGGATAAGCCTCTCCGAACATCTGCTGAATGCAAGGCAGCACCTTGCAGAGGAGGTGTCCGACATATTCCCCGAAATTCCGGGAATTGAGATTGCATCCGTGAAGATCAAGAGCGGCCAGCCCCTGTCCGGGGTGTTGCTTTATGGAACCACGGACGGTCGTCAGTTGGCAGGCATGCCGATCACCTCGGCGGCCGCCTCGTCATTGTACCTGCCCCACATCGCGTCCACAGAGACATGGTGGACCGGGATTGGGGTGATGAACGCGGGAGACGAGCCGACAGACATCTCTCTCTCCCTGTTCGATGACACAGGGACGATTCTCCAAGTCATGTCAGATCATCTGAATCCGAACCAGCGATTGGTCGGTCTGATGAAGGGGCTGTTCGACACGGAGAGTCTAAGCTCCGCCAGATACATGAGCGTCAGTTCCACAAACGACCAGCCCCTCAGCGGCATCTATCTGATGGGCGCAACCGACAAGCTTCGGCTCATGGGCGGACAACTGGCCCCGGTTCATTGACCTTCGACAATTTGAGATTCGTCGTCTTTTGGCCTCTCCCATTTGCAGCTCGTGGCTGATTGAAAAGATGCCGCCCGACTCCGCCAACGAGGATGCCTGCACCATGAGGGATGTTGAATGTCAACAACCTTCTTTCCAGAAAACGACACTTTGTTTGACATCCCGAGTTTTTCCTGATGCCAGAGGGTTTTGGGGGCGCAAAAAAGGCTGCTCAGTTTATCAGGTTGAAAGACAATGGATATTAAATCGCCGAAGGTCAAAAGGCAATGAGACCGCCATTTTTGCACTCCCTTGGTTGAGCTCTCATAAACGCTTGACGGGAATCACAAATCACAGTTCAGACAACGGGGGCAAATCATGGCAATCATTCAATCACACGAATCACAGTTCAGACGGGCAAATCATGGCAATCTTTCAATCCTGCGAATCTTGGTTCAGACAGTGGGGGACAAAAGTTGTCTGCCAAAAACTGGACATAAATTTTTCCAACAAGGCAAAAAAATGAAAGACATCAACATGACGGCAACAAACGCACCCGAACCATACAGAAACAACTCATAAACTCACAAACTCATAAACTCATTAAACTCATAAACTCATAAACTCATTAAACTCATAAACTCA
>JAOZRQ010000462.1:0-1662 GCA_029940115.1 Desulfobacterales bacterium | reverse complement strand
ACTCATAAACTCATTAAACTCATAAACTCATAAACTCATTAAACTCATAAACTCACAAACTCTTTAAACTGATTTACATGGGAGAACAAAAATCATGAAGAAAAATTTTTTCCTTTCAATTGGATTGCTGTTTGCCTTATCATTCTTTCCGGCAGACAGCTTTGCAACGAGGACGCTTTCCATCCTTTACTCCGGGGACATACAGGGGAGCATCATCCCGAGGCGGGGATGAGGCGGGAAAACGTCGGGCGGTCTGGCCCGAACATCAACGGTTGTCACCCAAGCGCGGCATGAGGCGGGGGATATGCTCCTGCTTGATATTGGCGGTCTCTTTCCGACATCGGACCGTGGCAAACAGCTCATTGCCGAACTGAGCCTGAAATCCATGGACCTGATGGGCTATACCGCCATGAACTTGGGATGGAACGATCTTTCCATAGGTACGGACTTTTTCAAGAAAGCGGATGCGCGGTTCTCCTTTCCGCTGATCACCTCCAACCTGATCTATAAGGAGAGCCAGTTGCCGGTTGGAGAAAAGTATCTCATCCGCCAGGTGGGAGATGTCAAGGCTGCGATTCTCGGAGTGATGCCCGCCAACCCGTCGGACACTCTTCCGCCTCCGGCATGTTCTCCGGCCGACCAGAAGCTGGCACCCCGTCAGCCGAGCGCATTGCCCGATCATCTGGAGATCATCCCGCCGGAAGAGGCGATCCAGGCGCTGTTGCCTGAAGTCTGCTCCCAGGCCGATCTGGTGATCCTGCTCTCCCAGTGCGGATATGAGGCCACTGTCTCGCTGGTGAACCAACTGGAGGGGATTGATCTGGCCATATCGGGTCAGAGAAGGACACAGCGGAGAGCGGATGAAAAGCTCAGGGCCCCGGTTCTGGAGGCATCTCACAAAGGGGAATCCATCGGATGGGTCAAGCTGACTCTGGATGAATCAGGCCAAGTCATTCAGAACCAGGACCAAGCGATAAAGCTTGGGAGTGCGATCATCCCTGACACCCGAGTCATCAAAATCACAGGGGATGACATTGAAAAAAAAATCAGGGATGAATTTGAAAAAATGAGGAGGGCGTTGTTGAAATTGACGCCTTATGAATATTATGAGAAACTGGTGAAAGAAGCGGGAAAGGGAGAGAAGAAATGAATTATGGTCGGAGAATACTTATTTTTGCCGCATCTGTTCTTTTTCTGTTTGCGGTTGCATATGGAATTTCGAGACAGGGCGCAGATTCAAAAGAGGCGCTCACGGAAAGGGTCCGGACAGAATGGGACGCGAGAGTCGGCGGGGACTGGGGCACGGTTTACGATCTGACAGCCGAGAAGGCCAGAAAGACGATAAAACGGCATGTCTTTGTCGGGAGAGCCAATATCATCATCAAAGAATTTTCCATCAAAGAGGTGAACATCCTTGAACCTGGAAAGAAGGGGCTGGCAGTCATTGCCTACACGATGAATCATTTGGGCTTTGATTTCAAGGGAACCTCCAAGGAAAGATGGGTGTGGGAAAATGGGGCGTGGTATTTTGACATGCCATCCGGGTCTCCGTTCAGCAAAAAATGAACTTGAACCTGAAAGAAACCCGGCTTTTTTTCTGAATGGGCCGATTCCTATTTTGCCAAAAAAAGCCGGGTTTCTTTTTTGAAAAAAGCCGGGTTT
>JAOZRQ010000461.1 GCA_029940115.1 Desulfobacterales bacterium | reverse complement strand
AACTTGGTTTACAGAGGGTTTTGTGTGGCACTCCGTGCCGTTTAAGTGAAATGGCATTTCAAGGCAACATGGTCTTGAACGTGAGCACTCATGTTCACATTCACGGTTAAGCCCAAGTTCACGTTCAAGTTCACGTTCAAGTATCACGTTCCAATACCATAACGTATCAAGGACAGGACCAGATGAAAGCGATTCGCAATGTTTATTTGAAGATGAAGACTCTGACGGAGGCCCGGGAAATCCTTTTTGAGCACTTTCCCGCATCAGGCGCTCTTCCGGGGGAGAGGGTTCCGGCTTCGGACGCGGTGGGCCGGGTCCTTGCGGAGCCGGTCACAGCGAGACTCTCCTTCCCAAATTTTCACGCGGCGGCAATGGACGGCGTCGCGGTGAGGGCTGAGTCCACCTTTGGGGTGACGGAGACCCGGCCAAAGGAACTGGTGATCGGAGAGAACGCGTTCTATGTGAACACCGGCAACATGATCCCCCAAAAGACCAACGCCGTGATCATGATCGAACATGTCCAGATTCTCGATGAGACCCGCATTCGGATCGAATCCCCGGCCTTTCCTTGGCAGAACATCCGAAAGATGGGGGAGGACATTGTGGCCACAGAGCTTCTCTTTCCTCGGAATCATGCGGTCACCCCCTATTGCGTGGGCGCGCTGCTTTCAGGGGGGGTATTTTCGGTCTGCGTGAGGAATAAGCCGAACGTCCTGCTCATCCCGACAGGTTCGGAGCTGGTGGACTGGCAGACCATGACGCCGGAGAACTTCAAGCCGGGCCAAGTGATTGAGACCAATTCATACATCCTGGGCCAGCTGACCGAGGCTTGCGGCGGCGCGTACACGCGGCATGAGATTCTAAGGGATGATCTGGAAAGGATCAGGCAGGGGGTCGCGGACGCGGTAAACGGGGATTTCGACATGGTTCTGATACACGGCGGGTCATCCGCCGGGTCCGAGGACTATGCAAGGGAGGTGATCGCCGATCTGGGTGAGGTGCTGGTCCACGGCGTGACCATCATGCCCGGGAAACCGGTCATCATCGGCAAAATAAAGGATAAGCCGGTCTTCGGCATCCCGGGATATCCGGTCTCCGCGATCATCGCGTTTGAGCAGTTCGTCCGTCCCCTGATCTGCCGGATGCTCGGCCAGCCGGATGGTGAACGGGAACGGATCCCGGTTGAGCCGGTGCGAAAGCTGCCGTCAAAGCTGGGCGTGGAGGAGTTTCTGCGGGTCAAGATCGGCAGAGTCGGGGAGAGAATGGTGGCCACGCCGCTACCCCGGGGCGCGGGTTGCGTCACCTCCCTCACCGAGGCAGACGGCATCATCCGCATTCCGAATCATCTCGAAGGGTTGCCGGCTCACGAGCCGGTCTCTGCGGAACTTTTGCGGCCCCTCTCCTCCCTGCGCGACACCATTGTGGTGGTGGGGAGTCACGACAACACCTTGGACGTGCTCGCGGATGAGCTCCGGCGCAACCATAGCCATCTCACCCTCTCGTCAAGCCACGTCGGCAGCATGGGCGGACTCATGGCCATCAAAAAGGGGGTGTGCCATCTGGCCGGGTCCCATCTGCTCGACTTAGAAGACGGATCTTACAACCTCTCGTACATCAGACGCTATATCCCTGATGTCGGGATACGGCTGGTGAATCTGGTTCTCAGGGATCAGGGACTGATCGTCGCCCGGGGAAATCCGAAAGGCATCAAGGGGATTGAGGATATTGCCCGCGAGGAGATCACCTTTATCAACCGTCAAGGCGGTTCCGGCACACGGATTCTCCTGGATTACCAGCTCAGTCGTCTTGGCATGGATCCCACATCCATAACGGGCTATGAGAACGAGGAGTTCACCCACATGTCCGTTGCGGTGGCGGTGTTGAGCGGCGCGGTGGATGTGGGGCTCGGCATCTACGCCGCGGCAAAGGCGTTGAATCTCGACTTTATTCCTGTCATCACGGAGCAGTATGACCTTGTGGTACCTGAAACTCACTTTGCGTCGGAATCGATTCAGATTCTGCTGGAGACCCTCACCACCCAAGCGTTCAAGACGCGAGTGGAGGCGTTGGGTGGATACAGCACGAAGATGACTGGAGAGGAGATGATGAAAACGGAGGAGAACTGTGAATGAAAGAACGAAGCACCAAAACCATGCGGACGTGATGAAATCTGCCATGCAGACTGTCGTCGTCCGCTTATGGACCTCGGCCTGAGGGAGGACCCAATGAGGTGCTGAAGGTTGCCCCGCAAAGCTTACACGCGGGACATGGAAGCATAAATCTTTCTAAACATGGGGGGTCAATTCGTCAAAAATGATCTTGCCTTGAACCATGGTAAGGACCGCCTTCCCTTTCATATGCCAGCCGTCAAAGGGAGTGTTGCGGCTGAGGGACTGGAAGCCGGCCGCGTTTACGACATGTTCTCTGTCTGGATCGATGATGGTGATGTCCGCAGGTCTGCCCACCTTTATGCCGTTTTCAAGACCGAGAATCCGGGCGGGATGTGTGGTCATCTTTTCGATCAGCTCTGTGAGGGTGAGAATTCCCTTCTCCACCAGTTTCAACCCCAAGGAAATCGATGTTTCAAGCCCGATGATCCCGTTTGCGGCCTGCTCGAAAGGGAGCTCCTTTTCAGCAACGGCATGGGGCGCATGGTCGGTGGCAATCACGTCAATGGTCCCGTCGGCAAGTCCTTCAAGGATCGCTTCCTTATCATGAGGGGAGCGAAGCGGGGGATTCATCTTTGCATGGGTGCCGCATTCTGCAACCGCCTCGTGGGTGAGGGTGAAATAATGCGGCGCGGTCTCGGCGGTGACCGCCGCGCCCCTCTTTTTCGCCTCCCGGATGGCCCATACCGATTCGGCGGTGCTGACATGCGCGATGTGGAGGGGGCAACCAGTCAGTTCGCAGAGCGCTATATCCCGCATCACCATCACGCTCTCTGCGGCATTCGGTATCCCAGGCAGTCCGAGCCGCTCCGCCACTTCGCCTTCGTTCATGGCTCCATCCCCTGCAAGATCAGTATCTTCAGCATGGGAGATGATCGGAAGCCCGGAGATGTTGGCATATTCCATGGCCTTACGCATGAGTTGGCTGTTCATCACCGGATGACCATCGTCCGACAGGGCCACCGCGCCAGCCTGTTTCAATTCCCCATATCCGCATAGGCGTTTCCCCTCAATGTTTCCGGTGATTGCCGCGATCGGATACACCCGGGCGGTATCCGCCTCTACTGCCTTTCTGAGAATATAGGCGGTCATCTCCCTGTCATCATTGACAGGCTGGGTGTTCGGCATGGGGCAGACCCCTGTGAATCCGCCGTGGACAGCGGCTCGGCAACCCGTCTCAATGGTCTCCTTGTGTTCATCTCCCGGCTCCCGGAAATGAACATGCATGTCAATCAGCCCGGGGGTGACGATCTTGCCAGATGCGTCGATGATATGGATTTCGGATTTCGGATTTCGGAATTTGGAAATTTCGATGATCTTTCCCTTCTCAATGATGATATCCATGATCCCATCAAGGGTTTCCCCCGGATCAATCACCCTTCCGCGGCGAATCAGCATCCGCATGTCGTTGCCCTCCTAATACGAGATACAACAGGGCCATCCGAACCGCGACCCCGTTGGTCACTTGGTCAAGAATGATGGAACAAGGGCCGTCTGCAACCTCAGGAGCGATTTCGACCCCCCGGTTCATGGGCCCCGGATGCATGATCAGCACGTCCTCTCTGGCCTGTCTCATCCGCTCGATGGTCAGGCCATAGCATCTGGCATACTCCCGCTCGCTCGGAAACAGGGCATTTTTCTGGCGCTCCTTCTGAATCCTGAGCATCATGATCACATCCACGTCCTGAATCGCCTCATCAATGTCATGGGTGACAGAGGCCCCCAGCGTCTCGATCCCTTTCGGCATCATGGTGGGCGGGCCGGCCACCACCACTTCAGTTCCCATTTGGGTCAGTCCGACAATGTTGGACCGCGCCACCCGGCTGTGGGATATGTCTCCGATGATCGCGACGCGCAGGCCCTCAAGGGTTCCCTTCTTCTCCCGGATGGTCATCATGTCGAGAAGGGCCTGGGTCGGATGCGCGTGGGTTCCGTCTCCCGCGTTGATCACCGATGCCTTCAGATGGCGGGCCAGCAGATGGGGCGCGCCGGATGAGCTGTGCCGCATCACAATCAGATCCATGTTCATGGCTTCGAGATTCCGGGCCGTGTCAATCAGGGTCTCCCCTTTGACCAAGCTGCTGGTGTTCGCGGATATGGCGACCACGTCCGCACTCAGCCGTTTGGCTGCGATGTCAAAGGAGGTGCGCGTCCTTGTGCTCGGTTCGTAAAAAAAGAGGAGAACGGTCTTGCCACGCAATGTCGGGACTTTTTTGACAGGCCGTCTTGAAATCTCCTTCATCTTTTCCGCCGTGTCGAGAATCAGGGTGATCTCCTCAGCAGAAAGAGAGGCCATGTCGAGAATGTCTTTTTTGATAAATTGCATAACTGATATGAGTGTTTGTTTAAGGGGTTAAAAGTCTTTTGCGCCCGCTTGCCAAATCGGGCGGTGTCAGATTTGCCAATCCGAACCGAGCGGGGCTTGGGACTCCGCCAGCGGTAATTCCCGTCTGCCTGCGCCGGATTGACAAATCCGGCGGTGTCGGGTGGCTCGGATTTGCCAATCCGAACCGGGCAGGGCTTGGGAGTCCGCCAGCGGTAATTCCCGTCTGCCTGCGCCGGATTGACAAATCCGGCGGTGTCGGGTGGCTCGGATTTGCCAATCCGAACCGAGCGGGGCTTGGGAGTCCCGCCGCAATCACGCCTCACGTTTCACGTTTCACGCCTCATTTCAGCAACTGCCCGATCCGCCCCCATCTGACATAATTGAGCAGGGAACCGTTGTTCTCATTGTTCCATGACCAATAGATCATGAAGGCTTTCCCCCTGAGCGCCTCCATGCCGACAAACCCCCAGAAGCGGCTGTCGTAGCTGTGGTCTCGGTTGTCTCCCATGACAAAGAGGGAATTGGGCGGCACGGTTTCGGGCCCGAAATTATCCCTTGGCTGCATCCCTGGCGGGATGATGTGGGACTCCTTGTAAACCGCATAATCCCCTTTGAGGGGTTTCTGATTCACATAGAGTCGTTTGTCACGGATTTCAATCACGTCTCCTGGAAGCCCGACCACCCGCTTGATAAAATCCTTGTCCGGATCTTCAGGAAACTTGAACACCACGATATCTTCGCGGTCCGGGTCTTTGATCGGAATGATGGTTTTATTGACAAACGGGAGTTTGACCCCATAAATGAATTTGCTCACCAAGATGTGATCGCCAATCTGGAGGGTCTCCTTCATGGAGCCTGAGGGGATTTTGAATGCCTGAACCACAAAGGTGCGGATGAACAAGGCAAGGATGATCGCCACAACAATGGCTTCGACATTCTCCCTGAGGCTGCTTTTCCCGGGCTTTGCCTTTTTCTGAGGCTGACTGTCCGTTTCCGAAGATTTTTTTGGCATGTTCCTCTACTTTTCCCGATACACTTCAACACCTCCTGCCATTCATGACCTATGGTCACAAGACTCCCGAACGGTCATTCCTGCGAAAGCAGGAATCCACTGATCATCGGGACTTTTGTGAAAGCGTAGCCTATATATGGAGTTCAACAAAAAGATTGTCCCGGGCCCAGTTTGCAGTTCCGCCTTCAGGCGGTGTGAGACCGCCTGAAGGCGGA
>JAOZRQ010000460.1 GCA_029940115.1 Desulfobacterales bacterium | reverse complement strand
TCCCTGCGGGACTCGGGGGCTTCTGTCAACTCACCCCGGCAATGAATTGCCGGGCTGTTCTCAGCAAACTCCCCCAACTCATAAATACGCCCCTCAGACACTTATCCACTATTTCTTCTTATTATCCCGGACAAAGAAACCCAAGTTTGATCCTGATGGAAACCCAAGTTTCCTGAAATTTGGAATCTTACAAATTTTAGCTTCAAAGTTCAAGTCAAAGTTTCAAGTCTCAAGTTTCAACCTTCTTTATCCCCCTCGCGAATATGTCAAATGCGATTTCAAGCGTCTCTTTCAAATAATTTTTGTCTTCATTGATGATCCGCTTGCTTTCCTCCCAGAGTACCACACCCGAAAAGATTGCCCACATAATATCCGCAAAGGCCATAGGATGTCTGTCAATGAATTGGTCATTCTCTGTTCCCTCTTCAAATATCCTGGCCATCAGGCCGAGGGAGTTGCGGGACAATTCCTTAATATTGGAAAGCAGCTGGGGGGACAAGTTTTTCAGGGTGTCACTTGATTGAAGATGGAACATGTTAATAAGGATTAAGGGATCAAATTCATAGACATCATACATCACCTCTTTCAATGCCTCTATTTTCTCGTCAGGCCCCATGTCCTTTTCATCGTTCACCACATGTTCCAATCTGAGATTCAGGTATTGGAGAATTCTGATGGAAAGGGAAGAGAAGAGTTCATCCTTGTTTTTGAAATAGAGGTAAAGTGTTCCCGGGCTGAGTTCCGCCTCCCTGGCAATGTCTTCCATGGTGGTCTTGTTGAACCCTCTGTCAGAGAACACCCGTTTTGCGGCAACCATTATCTGTTGCCGGCGTCTTTCCCTTTCCCGTTCTTTTCTTTCCTGTATTCCCATAATTTACTGAACCGTATTTAGTTGTTAAAAACTCTTGTATGAATTATATTTTCCATTTAGTCAAGAGAAAAAAAGTGTTTGTCGCAAAATTTTTCAGAAATTTTAATAATTCAGTTCTGTGTACAGGACAAAAAAAATCGGGAACGGGCGAGAAACCCGGCTTTCTCCCAGACGGGCCGACCTCCCGACTGCAAGAAAAAGCCGGGTTTCCTTCCTCAATCATTATTTTTTTGTCCTGTACACAGAATTCGGTTGAATTTTTTATATATTTAAGGTATTTCTGTTTTGTCTGACGGAGTTTTGCGGCCCTAAGTTTGCAACTATGGCAAAATAAGCGTGAAACGTGGGGCGTGATTTGTGAGACGTGATTCGTGAAACGTGAAACGTGAGGCGTGATTCGTGAAACGTGAAACGTGATTCGTGAAACGTGATTCGTGAAACGTGATAAAACGTGAGGCGTGATTTGTGAAACGTGAGGCGTGATTTGTGATCTTCGTTTGGGCCACTCGCTTGACTTGGATTGACAAGTCCAAGCCTGTTGCCGCCGGATTTGTCAATCTCTGATATGATAAAAGATGTCAGGGACAAGTTCCGGTGGGAGCAGAGCGATGTGGTGGCTGAAACGAAGATCAAAGCCTTCCCAGATAAGCCATGGAGGCGTGTCATGAATAAGATGATCTGGATAATGCTGATTGTTGCAAGCTCTCTTGCATGTTGCTCATGCTATACGAGCGGAAACTGGTTTCCAAAAAAAGAGATTCATTTGAAAGACTTGGAGATTCATGCTGAAAAATCATCAACCAGGTCGGTGCCAAGGGGCACCAGAGGGAGACTTCCTGCTGTGGATCAGAAAGTCTTGGACTTTCTGGGGGCGGAGCGGGTTGCGATAATCCACGCGATAGAGAGGGTGGAGGCGTATCAGATTGACCGGACCGGGAACTCGGGGAACGTGATCCAAGGATACCCGGTGAGTCCCCGAATACGCAATCTGAATCAGAGACAAATAAAGGCGGTTCAGGCGATTATCTGCACCGCTGGAAGCTATGAATTTGAGTGGCATAAAAGAACCCGCCTGCGGCCATCACATATCCTGCGCTTTATCCAAAAAAATAAGGTGGTGGATATTGCCATGGATTTCAACAGCCGGCAATGGGGATTTTATTATAAAGGAGAGTGCATTGAGGAGGACATCAGTGAAAAATCGGCCATGCCTGTGCTGTGGAAAATCATGGAGTCGCTTTGGTGAAAGTCCCCATATGCTCGTGCCGGATTGACAATCCGGCATGGATTCGGTTTCGTGTCGGATTGACCGACCTGGCATGTAGTTCGGTTCTGAACTAGGCCGTCCAAATCAGCTGATTTCCCTTGCCCGCCTTTCGGCCCTCCCATTTTGTCCTGATTCCTGATGAGATGGGCATTGCGGCCAAATCTTGCGGGGCCAAGAGTCGGGCAAAAGACAATGGCTGAAAACGGCATTTTTAGACGGCCTAGTTCTGAACCGATAGATTCCCCATATGCTCGCGCCGGATGGACAAGTCTGGCAGATTCCCATAGTGCTTGGCGGATTGGCTCTCAATCCGAACCCATATGCTCCTGCCAGATCGACAAATCTGGCAGATTTCCATATGCTCTTGATGGATTGGCAAGTCCGGCATGGGTTTGAATTTTTCTGATTATAACGGATCTAGTACAGCAACTTGTAAATTCGTCCCCCCTCTCATGGGGATTTCGGACATTTGTCCTCCGCCATTTGAGATTCGGGGTGGATTCATTTCACGAATCATTATCCGATTCAGGATGTCCGAAAACTTTTTCCCCCATTCCCCATGAAGGGGGGACGAATTTACAAGTCGTGGTACTAGGGGAATCCCGTGCCCGTTACCCGTTGCCCGTGCTCATTGAACATGAACATGCCTGTGAACGCGGACGTGTCAGATCACGAGCACGCTCACGTCTCACGAGCATGTTCACGGGCAATTGCCAAGTGATGATTTGCAGAGGAGGATCAAGATGAAAAACAAGCGTTTCTGCTATCTGATGACATGGCTCGCTGCCATATGCCTGCTGGCCATGGGGGGACACGCCTGCATCGTCCCTGAGGAGAAGTCCTCTCAGATATCTTATCCCACAACCACCACCACCTCAAGACCGTCAACGACGACCAGTACGATAATCCCTTCGTCAAAAGTCACCCTCCACCTGATCGTGGTCGCGGACACGAATGATCCCAAGATCGGGAATTCGGTATCTGCGGATTCAAGAGACATTCAAAGCACCATGGAGGCGATTGTCATTCGGAGCAATGGCAGACTTTTTTTGAACAAGATCGTCTTTGAGGGGAATTCCATCACCCATCAGAACATGCTCAATGCGGTTGACTCCCTGAGAGTCCGGGCCAATGATGTGATTCTGTTTCTGTATGCGGGTCACGGCCATCGTTACACATCCACCGAATCCAAATGGCCCCTGATGGACACCATGAACCATCCCACCGATTTCTCAACGGTGATAGAGAAGCTCAGACGCAAGTACGTCCGCCAGTTTGTCGCGCTTGCGGATTGTTGCAACGAAGTGATCGACGTACCCTATCGCACACGCATCACGCGGAGCAACAAGTTTCTTTACAGCAACATCAGCCGGATGTTCCTGACCTCCACCGTGAAAATTGCCGCAAGCAGCAGCAAGCCCGGGCAGTTCGCATATGGAGATGATGCAGGCGGTTATTTCACCTCTGCCTTTATTGAGAATTTGAGAAATGCATTATTGTATGCTGGCGGGAATTGGGAAATGGTGCTTCAGAATACAAGAAAAGATGTCCTTGAAAAAACGGGGAACCGGCAGGAACCCCAGTATGAGAAAACCGGGAACTGATGCCTCAAAAACCGGGTTTTGTCCACGCCCTGCCCAGCACGGGCAGGGACTGACAATCTCAGGCATCAGGCAATGGACTCTTCCTTAGAAGGTGTTTGAAAACCTGTCCATGCCCCTTTCCCTTGCCTGAAAATAGGGCACGGGCAGGTGGGATTGACCTGTGACCCAAAAACATCCCCGCCGCGCCCGGTTCGGATTGGCCATCCGAACCGCCTGCCGGATTTGCCAATCCGTCAGGAGCGGGGGAAGGGGGACTTGTTCGGTCACGGATACTTAACGTCTCACGCCACGCTTCAACATCTCTGCTATTATATCCGCCACCCGTTCCGAAGCCCCGGGTCCGCCCAGCATCCCTCTTATACTCAGCAGTTCCTCCCTCATCTGGGCAAGGCGGGCCGGATCGTTCACCATGCCGGACACCGTACTGGCAATGTTTTCAGGAGAGGCGTCCGCTTGGATCAGTTCAGGGATCATCTCTCTCCCTGCGATGAGATTGGCAAGGCTGATATGCCTCACCCGTATCATGGCCCTGCCGATCAGATAGCTGATGGGGGAAACTTTGTAAATCACCACCATGGGAAGACCGGCAATCGCGGCTTGCAATGTGACCGTGCCGGACACGGCGATCAGGATGGAACAAGTTTCAAAAATCTCATCTGTGCCGCGGACAATTGAAATGGGTCGTGGGTCGTGGGTCGTGAGAAGTGAGAAGTGAGACATGATATCTCTGATGGTCTTCTCTTTCACTGATGGGGCCAGTGAGATGACGAATCGGATATCCTCATGTCGTCTGCTCAACATATGAGCCGCCTCAAGCATGATCGGGAGATGCGTCGCGATCTCTCCGCCACGGGAGCCGGGGAGAAGGCCGACGATTGGGGATTTCAGATTCCTCTCCCCAAGGTTTCCCCGATAAGGGACGTCGAGAATCGGATTTTGGACTTCGGATTCTTCTCCCCGACGTTTTTTGTCGGGGATCGGATTCTTCTCCCCGACGTTTTTTGTCGGGGATCGGATCTCAGATTCTTTTCCCCGACGTTTTTCATCGGGGATCGGATTTCTGATTTCGGGTTTCGGATTCCGGGTTTCAAAATCAAGCAGGGGGTGGCCCACATAAGTCACAGGCACCTTGTGTTTTCTGTAAAAGGCCGCCTCAAAGGGGAGGATCACCGCCATATGATCCACAAGTCTGGCGATCCGCCTCACCCGACCCGACCGCCATGCCCAGATCTGGGGGCTGATGTAATAGAGGATGGGAATGCCAAGGCGCTTTGCGGTCTCCGCGATGTGGAGGTTGAAATCAGGAAAGTCGATCAGGATGAGAAGGTCAGGAGATTCGGTTCTCAGGTATCTCTTGACCGTGTTCGCCCCCTTGAGAATCTCCGGAATTTTGGCGAAGACCTCCGTAATCCCCACCACGGAAAGGGTCGCGGCATCCACCAGAATCCTCATCCCCGTATCTCTCAACGCTTGGCCACCAACGCCGCAGCAGGAGAGACGTTTGTCTCGCCGTCGCAACGCCCTTACCAGATTTGCACCGTGCAGATCGCCGGATGCCTCGCCGGCGATGATCATGATTTTTTTTCTCATATGTTCCTCAGAAGAGTGCCGTCACAGCATTCGGTGACTGACACATGCCTTATATTTTGATATCCGTTGATGTGAATCCGGGCAAACACTTGGGAGGCGAAAAGGACAGCTCCGGAAAAGCTCTTTTCAAAGCCTTTGCAAGTGCAAGTGCCTGATTTCACATTGCCCAAAAAGTGGGTTTTCGAGGTCGACCATCTCCTGAAACCCTTGGAAGATGGGCTCACATAGGGGTGCGAAACTTGAGTAAAATAAAAAACCATCAAAAAAATTGCTGACGTGAACTTGACAGAAAGAATATAGTGTATATACTTCCATTTATGTGAAGTTGATGTATTAAATATAAATATAAATAATATAGAAAAATACTGACAAGTCTTTATTTGTGTTTATATCATATATC
>JAOZRQ010000897.1 GCA_029940115.1 Desulfobacterales bacterium | reverse complement strand
CTCGATGACTGAGCAGCCCTTCTTGCGTCTCATTCCCCTCAGCATCAGGGAAAACTTGGAATGTCAAAAAAAATGTCGCCTTCAGGGTGCCGGCTCAAGCGTGAGAGAGCTCAACAAAAGGGAGTGCAAGAAGGGCGGTCCCATTGCCCTTCAACCTCCACAATCTGAGTCTCATTGCCTTTCAGCCTCAATGACTGAGCAACCCTTCTTGCGTCTCATTCCCCCTGATATCAAGGAAAACCTGGAATGTCAAAAAAAATGTCGCCTTCAGGATGCCAGCTCAAGCGTGAGAGAGCTCAACAAAAGGAGTGCAAGAAGGGCGGCCTCATTTCCCTTCAACCTCCATCATTGCCTTTCAACCTCGATGACTGAGCAGCCCTTCTTGCGTCTCATTCCCCCTGATATCAAGGAAAACCTGGAATGTCAAAAACGAAGGGCAAGTCCGTTTGTGTCTGCGCCTTTTGGCCCGTCACATGTTGAGGTTGTTGAGCAACGGGTCATCCGCGGCTACCTGGCGGCGTCTGGGGAACGAAGCAGATGTCCGGACTTCACGGACACGACATGATCTTGGCACTCCCAAGCCGGGTCACGTCGTTCCAAGCGAACAAACCCGGCTTCTCTGACAGCTCCAGCTTGTTGTAATCTTATTGCTGATAACCTTTAACGCGAAGCCGGGTTTTTTCGGGGAGAGCGAATGTGGGTGAAACTTTTGTCCGGCTTTTTGGCAGACAACTTTTGTCCCCGCATTCCACAACATGGATTGCGGGTGAGAAAGGGATTGCCCCAAATCCAACACAAACCTGTCATTCCGGCCATCCTTGAAGTTCTCTCATTTTAAGACTCCCGAAGTTTTTAAAACTTCGGAAGTCTTTGACAGCACGACATTTTCATCATGAGGGATTTTCATAAAAGATGTAACTCGTCGAATAATCGCTGAATTCAAAGTAAACTTTCTTTTCCCCCTTGTCTGCCTTATGATTGAAGTTTTCATCCAAATACCCGTACCCATACCGATAGGGTCTGGCTTCGGTGTCAGATGTGCCATACGCGGTGGAGAGCTTGTCAATTTTGACAAATCGTTTGATCAGCTTCTCGCCGGCATAGATATCCAGCACCCCGTCTGTCCCTGTCCAGTTCTGGAATGATCGGCTTAATTTGTTCTGGGTTTCCTGAGTGCATCCCATGGCAAACAGAAGCAGAAAAACCAGAATAAATACAACTTTTTTCATCATTTTGCCTCCATAAAAGTGGTTTCCAAAGACTCGATGATCAAGTTTTCTGACCCGATTCGCCAAAAAGCCTGTCATTCCTGCGGAAGCAGGAACCCCCGCTTGAGGATCAGGGGCAATGGATTCCTGTTTTCGCAGGAATGACAAAAAAACTTGATGTTCAAGAAAGAGTGGCCTCATCTTTATCCTCAAATATACTCATAACCGGAATCGGACATGAAATCAAGAAATATTTTCATATTTTCAGCAGATATAATTTTTTTCCCATCCACGCTCCCCGAATTGATGAATCCGCTGGGAAATGGCTGTGTACAGGACAAAAAATCGGGAATGGGCGAGAAACCCGGCTTTTTCC
>JAOZRQ010000459.1 GCA_029940115.1 Desulfobacterales bacterium | reverse complement strand
AACCGCCTCCACAATCGCCTCTTCCAGTCTCTATCCTCACTCCCAAACCGCCTCCACAATCGCCTCTTCCAGTCTCTATCCTCACTCCCAAACCGCCTCCGCAATCGTCTCTATCCTCACTCCCAAAACCGCCTCAGCAATCGCCTCTTCCAATCTCTATCCTCACTCCCAAAACCGCCTCCGCAATCGCCTCTTCCAGTTCATACCGAGGGGGAATGGCGTCAAAAAAGAGTTCCCCTTCAATGAAAAGAGAGGGAACCGGCGCGAGCCGCAATGACTTGTAAACCCCGTCTTCTCCGAACAAGGAGACGGAAAGCTCCAAAAACCGTTTCTTTCCCTCACCTTTCATAAGATCAACCCGGCGGTACTCCACTTGATCCGCGTATTTGGGAAGAACTTCGCGAACCGCCTCATCCATATAATAGCATGACAGGCAGTAATCCGCTTTATACATCACCTCAAGCCGTATTTTCTTTGAATGATCCATGGTTAAGCCATTGATTGAAGTAGAGCTTTTAACATAAAGTTTGTCAGTCCGGAGTGCAAAGCTTGCTTTGTGAGTGTCCGAAAGCCAATGACTCGCACAAAGCAAGCTTTGAACTCCGGACAATCTTTTTGTTGAAAGCTATAGAACAAATTTGCAATTTGTTTTGGTACAATGCCAATGTGGGGCAAATCAATGTAGTACCTGACCAAATAGGTTTTGACGGGTTGCATTTTTCAGAAGCCCTTGACTGACGAGGCTTTTCGGAATCCTGAACCCATCAAAATTAATTTGGTCAGGTAGTAGAACAAATTTGCAATTTGTTCAGGCGCAACGCCGATGCGGAACAAATTTGCAATTTTTTCATTCCGACATCGGCTGAAATACCTCCTGACCGGACCAATCCCCGGTTTTGGATGCCTGCTCGATCCCCTCCATGGAATCCGGAGGTCCGATAAGCACAATCGTATTTTTGTGCCGAATTCGCTCCTTCGGGATCTTCGATTCGTCAATGGTCCAGTCTCCCATGACATAGTTGAACAGATATGTTTTGCCGTTTTCTTCCAGAAACCCCTTGGCGCGAACTACAGAGGAAGGGATCGCGTCAGCCATTTTTCCGACTTGTTCCAGATCATGGCCCGTCCATTGATATGCCACGGATACCAAGATATCTGGCGGGGTGATTTCAAGGTCGGGGCTTTCCAAAAGCTCATCAATGAACTCGTCCAATTGTTCATCTGATAACAGGGGGTTATGCTCTCTTCCGGTTCTGGCTTCTTCCACCGACCTCTCATCTTCTCCAAGGATGAACTGTTCCAAGGGGATATCCGCATAAGTCGTCTCAAAAAACAGGGGATCCGGATGAAGTTCGCAGACCTTCTTTTTGATCGTTTCAATGGTTTCTTGGGGGGCAAGATCGGTCTTGTTGATGACAAACAGAGTGGACGACGCGACTTGCTTCTCAAGGGATGCATAAGCCTGATAAGCGTCCAAGAAGTGGGCCGCGTCAATGATGCAAAACTGCTCGGCAAAATGAAACCTGTCGTTGAATAGGGGAAGCTTCAAGTCCCGCTTCAGATCCGAAGGATTCGCGACGCCTGTGGACTCAATGATAAGGACATCCGGCTGAACGGTCGTGTTCAGCTCGTAAAGACCCTTGATAAAGTCGGTCTTGACGCAGACACAGAATATGGAGCCTTTGCTGATCTCCATCATGTCAATGTCATCCCCTTCCAGCAATGTGCCGTCAACGCCGATCTCGCCGAATTCGTTGATCAGAAGGGTCAGTTTCTTGTCTTTGGGAAAGCGCTCAGTGATACGGTTCAGAAAGGTCGTCTTCCCGCTTCCGAGAAAACCGGTAATCAGATAAACACGGGTCGTGTCAGCCATGGCTTAAAGCCCCCCTTTGAAACAAATCCGAAACCCGAATGTCGAAATCCGAAACAAATCCGAAATCCGAAACAAATCCGTATTTTGAACTTCGGTCATTCGGATTTCAGATTTCATGCTTCATGTGTAAATATTCGGTGAAATCATGCCCGGTTCGGAATGGCAAATCCGAACCGCCATATCCGCCGGATTTGTCAATCCGGCGGGAGCGGGGACGGAGTTTACCGAATATTTTATTTACCTTCATGTTTCAGAAATCCGAAACAAATCCATGTTTTGAATTTCGGTCATTCGGATTTTGTGTTTCGGATTTCGGATTTTTTCATGAGTCTGTGCGTGTCTTCATGCCTGACCCCGCCTTTGCGAGATTCTCCTGTATCTTGTCGAATTCAAACCCTTTGCCTCGCAACGATATGATGCGATCCCGCATCTGGTCATTGGGAGCGCGTCTGGCCATCTCGTCAATCAGCTCCTCATACTGCGGAATGATGCTCTCAAACACCAGATCCCTTTCAATGCAGATGGTCGGCAACACCTTCCCTTTGAGTTCCATGAACTTGCCGATCCCATCCTTGTTCTTGATGGACCACTCTTGGTATTGGATCATCTCTTGGACGTCTGAAGGCAGGGCCGCGATGGATTCCATCATGTATCCGCATGCGGCGCATTGCACACTGTCCAGTGTGAGCACATCAATGTTGATTTTGTCTGCCATAACCGTATCCTTCCATGCAAAATGAAAATTGAAAAGAGAAACTTGAAACTTGAAACTTGAAACTTTTGTCTGCCATAATCGTATCCTTCCATGCAAAATGAAAATTGAAAAGAGAAACTTGAAACTTGAAATTTCTTCAAGCAGATCATCAGTTTCAAGTTTCGAGTTTCAAGTTCAGGCTTTTTACCAAGATTCGGGATACTTGGCGTAATACTGCTCAAACCAGTCCCTCGCCTCGATGACCTGATCGATATGTTCCACCGGAACATCATATGGCATGTCTCAGCCAGGGGCGAATGTATATCCGATATGGCCGCCTGCGGCCAGACTGACGATGGCGTCCTCTCTCGGGGAGAGCAGTCCCAGGCTCAACGCCAATGTCAGCTTCAGATTGCCTCCAAAGCCCACGTTATGTTTCCGGGCCATGTCTCGGACAAAGTTCATGTTCAGCTGCTCATCAATCGCGAATCCATGAGTGCCGAGCTGGCACACTTCTTCCATCACCTTGGTGCAGTCACCGCAGATGAAGAAGGAAGATGTAAGCCCCGCATCGTGGATCACCTTGGTGGCTGCCTCGCAATTCGGCTTCACATATTCCCTGAATGTCTCCGGTCTGATCTGGGAGGCCACCGGATCAACATTGGCGATGATGTCGCATCCCATTTCCGCATAAAGCTGGGCCGAGATGGCACCGACCTCACCAGCGAATTTGCATACCTCCGCGGCAAACTCCTTGTTCTTGTAAACATCCGTAAATATTCGCACACCTGCCAGATGGGAGGCCAAGGTCAGGGGGCCGCAGAAAAGTCCCATCAGCGCGCAATCCAACTCCTCCAACTGGGGTTTGGCGATCTTCGCCGCCTCAAAGATCACTGGCCATCGTCCGGAATCCTTCGTGGGGAATGTGAGACCCGCGTCGGCAGGCGTCTTGCCGGAACAGGGATGGGTCGTGACGGAAGGCACATTGTCAGGCCACCATTTCAGCTCGCATCCCACCGCATTCGCCTCCACCGAAAGGTCAAACAGCAGGGGAATGCCATCTGCCTTGTACCTTTTGGCTGTCTCTACGATTCCCTTTGCCAAAAGTGCCGGATCCTGCAAAAATTTGTCTGCTGCTTCCTTGATGAGGAAGGCGCAATGAACGCCTGCATAGGGAACCCACGGGGCCTTTGCCGTCCGTTTTCCCCGGTAGGCGTCAATCAGCATCTGTTTTGCCATGTTTCTCTCCTTTCTTTCCTGATTATAACGGATTTAGGGGAGCCTTAAACTTAAACGTGCACGTGAACGAATGTTCACGTCAGGATTCAAGTTCAAGCTCAAGTTTGCGGGCACGTTCACAGGGCTCCCCTAAATCCGTTATAATCAGTTTCTTTCTTGTAATTGATGACTGTGTACAGGACAAAAATAATGATTGAGGAAAGAAACCCGGCTTTTTCTATGCAGTCGGGAAGTCGGCCCGTTTGGGAAAAAGCCGGGTTTCTCGCCCGTTCCCGATTTTTTGTCCTGTACACAGACTTGATGATCAAGTTTTCTGATCCAATTTGGTGAAAAAGCCTGTCATACGTGCGAAGGCAGGAACCCATTCCTGGTTCTAACGGATTTTGTGGTTCTGTGTCATTTCAGCCAGTTGGAAAAACGCGGAGGCCGCAGAGGACCGCGGAGATTCGGATGAGACGCTACGATCCTCTGCGTCCTCTGCGTTCAAAAAACGGCTTCAGACCACAAAATCTGTTAGAATCAGACCCATTCTTGCGGATGACAGACAGTGGATTCCTGCTTTCGCAGGAATGACAGAAAAAAACTTGATGCTCGAGTTGTATTGGCTTTTGGAGTGCAAAGCGTTGATTTTCCGGAGTCCGAACAAAGCAAGCGTTGCACTCCTCCGAATGGCATTCTGACACTTTCTCGGATTTGTTTCGGATTTCGGGTTTCTTTGTCTCTTTTATGGTTGAAAATGAAAATAATTTGATTATCTTTGACAATAGTTTGGACAGTTTTTGAAAATTAAAGGATCAGAAAATGTAACCTGTTGAAATCAGAGGATTTAATTTTTTAAAGCCGAAATCAGCAAATCCTTTAAAATCAACAGGTTGCAAAAACTGTCCGAACCATTGCTTTAAGGAAGCTGGAAAGCCACCTGCATGTTGCATGGATGCCGGGCACATGCAAATTCAACTATACATTGAGAGGTAATAAATTGGAAGAAAAAAACTCGGTTGCAACGTATCTGTCGCTGGCCGGCGCGGTGATATTCTGGGGGCTCTCCTTTGTGGCCACAAAGATTGCCTTGGAAAGCTTTCCCACATTCACGCTGGTCTTTGCCCGCTTCGGAATCGCGTCCTGCGTGTTTCTGATTCTGATGACCCGTTTCGGGTTTCCATCATTCACGCGGAAAGAACATGCCAAACTCCTGCTCATCGCGCTGTTTGAGCCGGGGCTTTACTTCATCTTTGAGACCATCGGATTGCAACACACCAGTGCGGCCAAGACCGCGCTGATCATCGCGACCATACCCATCGCGGTGACGGTGTTCGGTACGCTTTTTATCAGGGAGCGTGTCAACACGGCAAGTCTTGTGGGGATCGGCATATCATTTGTCGGAATTGCGGTCCTCGTGGTGGAAGATCCCCAGTTCAGCTGGGACTTGGGCGGCTCCCTGCTCGGAGATCTGCTGATATTTGGCGCGGTAATCTCCGCAGCGCTTTATATGGTCTGCGCCAGAGAGTTGGGGAGAGGCCACTCGGCTCTGGAAATCACGAGCCTGCAAACCATTTACGGCGCGATATTCTTTGCGCCTGCCTTTCTTTGGGAACTTCCAGGTATAAACTGGTCCGCGTTCACCGGCCGTTCTGTGGGGGCGTTGGTTTATCTGACCCTGTTTGCCACCATCGGCGCTTTTCTGTGCTATAATTACGCGCTGACAAAGCTCCCAGCCTTTCGGGCCTCCATATTCATCAATTGTATTCCGGTAGTGACCGCAATCGGCGCGTGGATCATGCTCGGGGAGACGCTCACCTCGCTTCAGATCGGCGGAGGTGCATTGGTGCTCTTTGCCGTATGCCTGACAAATCTGCCGACCCTTCGGGAAATGGAATTGAAATTTGAAACGTGAGGCGTGAAACGTGAGGCGTGAAACGTGAGGCGTGAAACGTGAGGC
>JAOZRQ010000458.1:3871-5752 GCA_029940115.1 Desulfobacterales bacterium | reverse complement strand
CTTGCAGTTGGGAAGTCGGCCAGTTTGGGAAAAAGCCGGGTTTCTCGCCATTCCCAACTTTTTGTCCTGTACTCAGGTGAAACATTTATGGCCAGATACGACTTGACTTGGACATGAGATACCTGTAATATGGTTTGTAAGTACTTGGCCAAAAGTTTTTCAGGATTTTGTTTCACACAAAGGCGCAAGCACAAAGAAAAGGCGCATGAAAATTTATGGCCAAGCACTTAGTTCCGCCTTCAGGCGGGACTACAAACTTCTGATGGACGATTGGCATGACACCGAACAACAACATCGAAATTCTGAAAAAGGTACTCTCCCTCGCGAAAGTGGAAGTGGCCAAGGTGATCATCGGGCAGGCCCATGTGGTGGACAAATCCCTGATCGCCATCTTCACAGGGCATCATGTCCTGATCGAAGGGGTTCCGGGAGTGGCCAAGACCCTTCTGGTGCGAACCTTGGCCCGTGTGCTCGGTTCCGAGTTTTCCCGGATTCAGTTCACTCCGGATCTGATGCCCACGGATATTACCGGAACCCATGTGTTTGACCTGAAGAAGAACGAGTTCTCACTGGTCAGGGGCCCGGTGTTCACGACGTTTCTGCTGGCAGACGAGATCAACCGGGCACCAGCCAAGACCCAGTCCGCGTTGCTTCAGGCCATGCAGGAGCGGGCCGTCTCCATTGACCGCCAGACCCATCTCCTTTCCCCGAACTTCACGGTCTTTGCCACCCAGAACCCACTTGAATATGAAGGCACCTATCCCCTGCCCGAAGCCCAGAAGGATCGGTTCATGCTCAAAATCGTGATGGATCACCCGAATAGGGATGAGGAGCTGATCTTGGCCAGCCGGATGCTTGGAAGGGAGTCGCCGGAAGCGGTTCTGGCAGGCGGCGAGGTAAAGCCAGTCATCAGTTCTGAAACTTTGACAAAACTGCGGGTGTGTCTGGAGGGGATCCTGATCAAGGAGGAATTGGTGGGTTACATGGTGGATATTGTCCGGGGAACACGCACCCATCAAAGTGTGCTTGCCGGCGCGGGCCCCCGGGGGACCCAGTCCCTGCTCTTGGCGGCCCGCGCACTTGCCGCCATTGAGGGACGGAACTTTGTCACGCCTGACGATGTCAAGTCCGTGAGCATCCCTGTGCTCGCTCACCGGCTGATCCTCCGGCCCGAATATGAAATTGAAGGGCTGACCGTGGAGGAAGTGATTCAGAATATCTTGCAGGAGATTGCTGTGCCGAGGTGAGGCGAGGGGCGAGCGGCGATGGGCGATGGATGGTGAGGGGCTGTATGCCATCCAGAACTCAGAACCATAGCCGACAGCCCATAGCCGACAGCCCATAGCCGCTCGCCCCTCGCCCCCTACGCGTTCAACCGTTGCTCCCAGTCAAATTCCCGGCTCGTGACAATGTTCTCCATTCGCTGGATGCGGTGGTCCAATGTCTCATATCGGCGTTTCAGCCGCTGAATCGCGCCTCTCCTCATATGGACATAATTATCATAAAATTCCTCTTCATCCTCTGTTTCAAATGGGATCACCGGCTCAGGTTTCATCATCAGCGCGGCGATGAAGTAAACCCCCGCGATGGGCCAGAGCCCGGTGAGAAGCAGGAATATCACTGCAATGGTCCGCACCCAGAAGATGGAGAAGTCAAAATATTCGGCAATGCCTGTGCATACGCCGAGAATGACGCCATTGCGGGAGCGGTACAATCCCTGACCCCAGTTCATGCCATATTCTCTCATGGTTCCCGGCCCTCCTTTCTGTTTCGTTCTCTTTCCCGATCCAAGAGAATCGTTTCCAGGGCCTGCACACGCTTCTCCATTTTTGCGAGACCCTGATAGACATCCTGTATGATCTTGGCCTCCTCTGACTGAAT
>JAOZRQ010000458.1:0-3771 GCA_029940115.1 Desulfobacterales bacterium | reverse complement strand
CCCACGCCGCCTTGGAGGATTCTGACGAAGAGATAAATGACGCCTGCAACGGCCGCCAAGGCCAGAACGATGCTCCCAAAGATAAAGGTCATCACCAGAAGTGTTTTCATCATCCCACCTCCTTCATACCAATTGCAGGGGCAATCGAAACTTGAAACTCGATCATCAACCAGTTTCACGCTTCACGCTCACTCCCGCAATTGGTCTCATGGCATATTCTCATCCCTCGGAGGAGGTTTCATTCTTCCGAGCCAGAGGAGATTTCAAGGCTTGCAGTTCCTTTTCAATCTCCTCATCATGCGTAAGCCTGTCAAACTCCTCTTCCAGCCGGGGTTTGCGGCCGAAATTGACCATATCCGCCTCAGCCTCCATCCGCTCAATGTGGGTCTCCATCTCATCGAACCGGATCACGGCCTCCGCGCTGTCCACCCGGCGGATTCCTTTCTGGGCCCGCCTTTTCCGGGTTGCGTGAATGTGCCGCTGGACCAGCATCCGCTGTTTTTCCCGGGCGGTTCGGAGTTTCTCTTCAAGTTGCCGGATGTCATCTTGGTACTGATCCACCAGCGCGTTGTGTTCGGTCTGCTCTTCCTCAAGGGAATCCGCTCTGAGGGTGTATCGCCGTTTCTCCTTCAGGGCCTCCCTTGCCAGATCATCCCTTCCCTTGTCCACCGCGAGTTTGGCCTTGCTCTCCCAGTCCTTCTCGCGGGAGCGGACCTCTTCCAATTGCCGTTCCACCTTTTTCCTGCTGGCAATCGCGCCGGCACATGAGGTTCTGATCTCCACCAAGGTGTCTTCCATCTCCCGGATCATCAGCTTGATCAGCTTCTCCGGATCCTCGGCATTGTCCAGCATGGCGTTGATGTTGGAGTTGATGATTTCCCGAAATCTTGTGAAAATTCCCATGATCTGCCTCCTTTCTGATGAAATTTCAGGCATCCTTTCAGTTTGCATTTCCACGCTCGGTTCGGACTTCGGCATGAGCTCAGACTTCGGCGAGCTCAGACTTCGGCGAGCCCAGACTTCGGCGAGCCCAGTCGAGCCGTCGAACGATTGACAAATTCGAAGCACGAATCCGCCGGATTTGTCAATCCGGCAGGAGCGGAGTTTACTCGTTCGGGCATCCTTACATTTGTCAGTTTACACTTTGCTGCATGACGATTTTGCAAATCGTTCCAAACGACTTGCAAAGTCATTTTAGCTCAGATGAAGGATGCCCTTGTTCGGTCACGGATGCTTAATCAATATCTATTGCATAAAGTATGCCAGCGCGGGCATTATGAGAAAAGTCAAATATTTCAAGGGGTTTCAGACTCATGAGGCATCAAAGGGGGCTGGCTGTTTCCGCTGATATATGGCGATTTTTACCAACAAAAGTGGTTTGTTTCGCCATTAAAGCGACTCGTCAACTTTTTGTTGACAACTCTGGATCATCCTGATACGTCTCAATACTGGAGAGTATGGCGAATCTCCTGAACATCGGACAACAACCAATGGACAACGAACCACATGATCTATGAACTTATCGCCTTATGCTTCAGGCTATTGGGCCTCATCCCAAAGAAACAGGGAGACCGCATCGGGTCTCTCCTGGGTCGCCTCTTTTTTGCGGCGGACGTGAAACACAGGGATATCGCGATGAGAAATCTCTCTTACGCAATGAACACGCCTCCTGAAGAGACCCGAGCCATTGCCATGAGGGTCTTTGAGAATCTCGGGAAGGTTCTCTTTGAAATGGCGTGGTCCCTGAATTTGGATGAGAGGCAACTGCACAGGCATTTCAGGATTGAGGGGTTTTCTCATATCAGAGATGCATACAAAAAAGGAAAAGGGGTCCTCGCGCTCACCGCGCACTTCGGAAACTGGGAACTGCTCACCGTCATCGCGGCGATGACCGGCTATCCGCTCAGTATTGTCTATAGACCCCTCGACTTCAGACCGATGGATCAGTTTGTCATCGATTTCAGGACCCGGTTTCTCGGAAAACTGATTCCCAAGCAGAAATCCATGCGGCGGGTCCTCCGAAGTCTGCGGGACGGGGATATGGTCGCCCTGCTCATGGACCAGAACGTGGACTGGTATGACGGGGTCTTTGTGGATTTCTTCGGACATCGGGCATGCACCAACAAGGGGATGGCGTTGCTGGCCCTGAAAACCGGGGCCCCGGTGGTTCCAGTCTTTCTGATCCGTGAGGAGTCTGGATTCAAAGGGGTGTATCTCCCTGAAATTCCCCTGACCCAAACTAACGACAAAACCAAGGATGTGGAGGTCAACACCGAAAAATACAATCGGGCCATCGAATCTGTGATTCGCCAATATCCGGATCAATGGTTCTGGGTGCATCGGCGATGGAAGACCCGGCCCTATCAGCCATGGCCCAGAGAATGACCCTCCTTATTGAAATCGCCCTTGCCCTCAAAGGCGCAGTTTGTAGTTCCGCCTTCAGGCGGTGTGAAACCGCCTGAAGGCGGAACTACAAAATGCGCCTTCTATAAGCCTTTTGAAAAAACTTGGTTTCTCCGAGAAGGATTGCCTCTGCGATGCCGAGGTCTTCCGGGGTGGTGATCTTCATGTTGAATCGGCTGCCGGTGATGAGTTTCACCCGCTTCCCCATCCGCTCCACAAGCGAGGCGTCATCAGTGCCTGCATATCCGTCACGTCTCGCGGCCTCATGCGCGTTCAGAATCAGGTCATGGCGGAATGCCTGGGGCGTCTGGGCGAGCCACACCCCCTCCCGTGGCAGCGTCTTTTCAATATGCCCTGACGGGTTCACATATTTCAGGGTGTCGGACGCGGGGATGCCAGCAATGCACGCGCCGGCCTCCCGCACACCGCTGATGCACGCCGTGATCTGCTCGTGTCGGACAAAGGGCCGCACCCCGTCATGGATCATCACGATGTCGTCTCTCTCCTCAACTGCGAGAAGTCCGTTATAAACGGAATCTTGACGCTCCTTGCCTCCGGAGACAAGCTCGGCACGATTCCCGAGCTTCAGGGGGGAAAGGATATTTTCCTGGCAAAAATCCGCATCTTCCTCGGGCACAACAAGAAATATCCTCCCGATCTCGTCATGGGTGGCAAAGGCCCTCACCGCATGTTCCAGAATCGGGCATCCCCCCAATGTCAGATACTGCTTGCGTACCGATCCGCCCATCCGGATCCCCTTGCCGCCGGCTACGATAATTGCTGAAACCATGATTGACATTTTGGCATCCTTCATTTTGCCTGAAAGGTGGTTCACACTTTTCAGTTCCGCCTTCAGGCGGTGCGAGACCGCCGAGAGGCGGAACTACAAACTGGAACCCGCCAAAACCGAGTCCTTCATTTTTCGGGAGGCCGTGCGGTCAAGAAACAGGGGCACCGATCTGGGGGATGGCAAGCGGCTCCCGCCATCTCAAAGACCTGCCCGTGACGCCTTTGCCCGGCTTGTAGCTCACATTTTTGATGGCGTTCGGAGAGACCGTGCGCGACCTCTATGACGATCTCATCTCGCAGGGCCAAGTGATGGTGTCCCGAACCATTTCCATCAAAGTTGGAAAGAATGGCCAGTTTGTAGTTCCGCCTTCAGGCGGTGTCACACCGCCTGAAGGCGGAACCACAAACTTTTTGGCTTGAAAAATGTGAACCATAAATGAAGGATGCCGAAAATCTTGGAAAACTTTTGGCCGGATACTTGAAATTCCATTTCATCACTCTGGACCGCTCTGACGCTTCAGACCTCATCCCTCAGACCTCATCCCTCAGACCTCAGACTTCATCCCTCAGACCTCATCC
>JAOZRQ010000457.1:2659-5758 GCA_029940115.1 Desulfobacterales bacterium | reverse complement strand
GGCGCAAGGCGGGCCTCCGCAGGGCCGAGCCCTGTAAGGCATTTTCGTGGTTTTTCCCAAAAGGCCGCAAAATATTTCGGAGACAATACCTGCAAGCGATTCGAGTTTGCATAACCACTCATCAAAAGTGAGGAACAAGCAGATTACGCACAAATGTCTCTTCTGTCTGTCCTTCGGCAATGACATGAAGACGAATCATGAAGAGGGCCTTCCGCGGATGACATTTTTCTCCCACAACTCGCTCATGCTGCATTCCTCAAGCCAATCCTTCAGCTCGTCCGCATCAGGCCGCGTGAATCCGGAATCGGAAGGCCCGCGCCCAACAACCACACCATCTCCCGGGTCGAACTGATCCAGAATATCCAATGACTGGATCGCGATGATGATCTGGCTGTGATGCGAAGCTTTCCGCATGAGAGCGCCCAGATTTACGGGAAGCGGGCAGGGCCGAGGATTCGGATCCGCGTGTCAGGAAGCCTGGCCGAACACCTCCTCCACCGAGCCCGCATCGAGGATGCGGTCAGCCCATATTTCAAGGTCCTTGTCTTCAGGCTGTTTCAGACGGTCCTCGGCCCACCCGGGAACCATTCCGAAACGGCGTGTCAGCAGCTTGCTGAACATCAGAACCTCTCCTTCCTTCCTTCCTTCTTTCCTTCCTTGTTCAATCAGTCCCATGATTTCCTCCTTCTGCGGACTCTTCGGCAGATGTTCCTCCCGGTAACGGGTAACCTCCGCATCGTCAAGTCCGGCGTACAGGTCAATGAATTCCGTGTATTTGAGTCGTTTGCCGACATCCTGTTCAAGGCTGACCAACCCCTCCTGCGCGCTGGCGTAAACCTCGATCTTCCGATCCGGAGTGAATGCCATGTTGGGCAGGTTCAGCCGTGCGACGATGTTGTCGCTTTCCATATGTTCCTCTGCCGGGAGCCTTCCGAGATCACACACGACATATCTGAAGTACAGATAGGTCCTATGGTCTCCGCTCAGGGTGAGGGATGAAGGACAACTTCCCGGACGGAGGAAGATGACGGCCGGGACCACTCTGTCAGTCTTGAACATTTCCGCAAGATGCAGGCAGTACCGCGCGGTCCGGTGGATTGAGAATTTGCCCGGCTCGGTCTCCTCCTCCACGACAAAGAGGATGGCCTTCCGTTTCCCGTCGGGCCATTCTGCCAGCAACGGTGTGTCCAGCTCATGAAAATGATCACCGAGGCGGTCCTTTGTCTGCTCCTGCCTGACCGGGGTGATGCGGACCTCCGGCGTCATCTCCCCGGCCTCCTCGGCTGCGAAGAATGCCAGGGACTGGCGCGGATAGTCAATGAGCAGATTTTTGAAGTTCTGGTCGTGGGTCATGGTGTGTTTCCTGTCTGCCTTGTCCGGCATGTTTTTGTCTCCTCACAGATTTTCCGATTATAACGGATTCAGGGGAGGCCGGCAATACATCGGGTTGCTCTTCGGCACTTCCAAGCGATAATCATCCGGCAAATCCGCAAGATCACAGACCAGCGTCGTGAAGGCGGATATTTTTTCTCCCCTCTGCCTTGCCACATATCTGACTATTGGCCAAAAAAATCGCTGTCCATAAGCTGATCCAATGAGAAAGGGCACTCCCGGGGAAAGGAACGCATGTCCATGCCCGTCTCCTTTGCCGCTTTCACAATCCGCCTGTTTGGGAAAAAGCCGGGTTTCCCGCCCTTCGCGACTTTTTGTCCTGTACACAGGTCAAAAAGCTAAAATTTAAAATAAGACCCGAGCGAAGGATGTCAAGTGCGCGCTCAAACTTTTTTGTGGATCTCAGGGTCAGCCTGGGGTGATGAAAATGTTGCCAACATTCTCAAAAGTTGATCCCAGTCTTGTTCCCCACATTTTGCAAGTGGCTGATTTTCAAGCCAAAAAAATGAGGGGAACAAAAACGGGATCACAATCGGCAACCCTTTTTGTGACATTTTCATCAGCCTAGGGTCAGCCCCAATCGGATGCGCCTTTGTGTGAGACATAAACCTTCTGGCCGGGTGTCTATTCTCCCCCAAGTCGTCAATGCGCCCGGCTTGACAACGAGATCAGACATGATAATTGACATAAACGAGTCTGACAATGGTCAAAAAGACGATGGCCATGAACACCGGGCGGATAAAACCAGCCCCTTTTCGGATGGCGAGGCTCGATCCCATACGGGCACCGATCGTCTGCCCAATGGCCATGCTGATTCCCACGGAATAAACGATTTTGTCGCCCCATGCAAACACGCAGAGGGACACGATGTTGCTTGTGAAATTCATCACCTTGGTGGATCCCGCGGCCTTTGTCATGTTGAAGCCCAGAAGAATGAGAAAGGCGGCGGCCCAGAATGAGCCGGTTCCGGGGCCGAAGAATCCGTCGTAGAAGCCGAGCCCCATGCCGAAGATGAGAAAAAAGAGGCTTCTCCCCATTTTGGGGTCACGTTCCTCATATCCGAGTTTTCGGGAAAAAAGGGTGTAAAAGAGAACCACTGTCAACAGGATGGGAATGAGATGCCTGACAAAGATCGCATCCAACTGCTGGATCGCCCATGCGCCGATCATTGCGCCGACAAGCGTGAACAGTATGCCGGGGCCACACTCTCCAAGTCTCACCTCTCCTCTCTGGACATAATTGTACGCCGCGGAGAAGGACCCGAAGCTTGACTGAAGTTTGTTTGTCCCCAGCGCGAGATGCACTGGCAACCCCACTGACAGAAGCGCGGGCAACGCAATCAGTCCGCCGCCCCCGGCAATGGAGTCCACAAAGCCCGCACAGAAACCGATGAGAAACAGAAACAGAAACATCTCCGGCGTCATCTGAAAAGAAATCATTGAAAGGTCTCCTTCTTGAAAAAGGAACACTTATACAGGAAGTGCCTTGTCTCTGTCAACTACTTCAAGGATGGCTTATAAGAAACGGCCTCCCCGTTCATCTCCGTCCCTCCACAGCGACATCCGGGGTGTCCGACAGCGTGTCAGGGAAAAATCTCCGATCTCCCGCTTGATTTCAGGTTTCACGCCTCATGTTTTACCCCTCACGTTTCACCCCTCACGTTTCACCATCACGCCTCACGTTTCACCATCACGCCTCACGTTTCAC
>JAOZRQ010000457.1:0-2559 GCA_029940115.1 Desulfobacterales bacterium | reverse complement strand
CCTCACGTTTCACCATCACGCCTCACGTTTCACCATCACGCCTCACGTTTCACGTCTCACGTTTCACCCCTCACGCCTCACGTTTCACGCCTCACATTTCACCCCTCACGCCTCGCGTTTCACGCCTCACGCCTCACCCACTTACGTTTCACCTCACGCCTCACGTTTCACCCTCACGCCCCACGTTTCACCCCTCACAACCCCTCTTTCACCTTCATCCTCACCACAAGCTGACTCTGCTCCCGCCCCCTTTCTGCCGTCACCTCCTTGAAATGGGGCATCTTCTGATAGGTTCCCACATAATAGCGCGGGTCGGGGTTTTTCCCTTCCAGGGTGAAGCTCAGATTCCCCTGGTTGTAATGCCATTCTGCAAGAAAGACCTTGCGCCGGGGAAGCTTTTCCGCGACAGCGGCCATCAGCTCCAATTGGGCCGGATGGGAGACCAGGGAGAGGAGACGCTCGGCGACTTTCCTGTCCCGCGTTGCCCGGGTGCGGGCTTCGAGGAGCGGCTCGGCCTCCTCGGTCAATGCGGCAATCCGGTCCGCCAACGCACCTTGGGCCTGTTGCCAGCGCCACACTGAGATTCCCTGCCAGATCAGAACAAATGTCAGCACCGCCATCACGGCAAAGACGCATAATCGCTGAATGCCCAAATTCAGAAGCGGGTTTCCGTCCGCTGACTGGCCCCACGGTCGGTCCAGCAAGGGGGTGTCTTCCGGTTCGGGGATGTCCGTGTTCGGGTTGAGATCGTGGGCCGCGAGGAATCTGGGCCATTCTTCATGGGGCGGACCCTCGGCCCACCAGCGACTGGCCGCAAGGCGCCCCTGTCTCCATATCTGTGCCTCAATCCCTTCCGTGCAGGAGAGGATACGCAGGGTGTCACGATCTGGAGCCCCGCGCATGACCGTTTCCGGGAAAACCCGGGAGGTTGCCCCGCTTTTCCTCGCGGCCTCACGCTGCTCCACCTCATCCCATATCCAGACGTGAGCCGATTCCCCGTTCCAGACCACATACCGCCCGGTTTCTGGAAAGGGGCTCCATTGACGGATGCGAAGATTCAACGCGCTCTTCCGCTCCCCGGAGGGGATGTCGCCTAGCACGAATATCCGATACAGGCAAAGGCTGCGGGCGATGATCCATTGCTTGGGGCCCATGGTCTTTGTCACGGGTCCGGATATCTCATTTCGTGTCTGAATATGCCGGCGCGGTAAGCGCAGGGATTGGAACCGTTTGCAAATCTGCATGATGCTGCTCCTCGGTCATCGGAAGTGACAATTCATAATCAATCCGCCACGGCGCTGCCTTGTCGGCCTGAGGGGTCAGACGGACGTGGACTTCTCTCATGCGTCTCCCGCCGGTGTGCCAGAGGGTGACCCGCAGACTCGTGGCGGGGAAGAAGCCGGTTCCCATGGGATCAAGGGGAAGTTTTCTCCCCAATGCACGGGAGATGTCCCTGACACTATAAAACGGCTTCTCCCTGCGCGCGTCAATGAGAATGGCCGCACTCTCATCATCCATGTCGGTGAGGGTCTTGACGATCTGTTTCGGGGCGGTGTTCAGGTTCGGCATCCCGCCGCTGGCAACGGTGGTGAGCCGGGGGAGGGCGTATCCCTCCCATAGTTCCTTCTGCGCTTTCCAGCCAAGGACATTCCTGACCTCCCAACTGGTCAGCAACTCCCGGTTGGGTGGCGGCGGCAATCCCTCCCTTTCATAATCGTCGGCCTCCGCGCCGTTGAGCCGGTGCAGGTCGTCCACATCGGTATAGTCGAGGAGCTTGTCCCTCAGAGGCCCCCGACGATCCGAGGGGACGCCTGACAATCCAAGGAGTTTCTCAAGGTGTGAGGGATAGAAATGATTCAGGCTCAGAAGGCCGGCTTCATCCTGAATGGAGAAGCACGCGGTCTCCAATCCGCTGTAGGCCCGACCATCCAAGCCGATCTCTCCGCCCAGCGGCCGCCCGAAGTTTTCAAGCAGATTGACAGGCTTTGCTTTTGGATCGGCTGATGCCTCTCCCGGAATGGTCAGCCCCGCAAAACTCATCCGCTGTGTGGCCAGCAGGTACAGGACCGCGGATCGGGTGCTGCTCATGGCGATCTCCCCATGCAGATCCGCTTGATGTTGCCGGGTCAGTTCCAAGACATGATGGGTCCAGAGCGCAAAAAAGCCGGCCGAAAGGGTGATCGCGGCCAATATCCAGAGGGTGGCGGCCAGTACAAAGCCATCTTGTGAACGCATAACTTTCATTTCTCCAACCTGTCATTCCTGCGAAATCAGGAATCCACCGCTCCATTTCCCCGAAGCAGGCCCCGCATCTGTCATTCCTGCGAAATCAGGAATCCACAGCTCCATTGCCTCGCCAGTCATTCCTGCGAAAGCAGGAATCCACTGCTCCATTGCCCGATTTCATCAATCCCATGCCATTCCCTCGTCCGTCATTCCTGCGAAAGCAGGAATCCACTGCTCCATTGCCTCGCCAGTCATTCCTGCGAAAGCAGGAATCCACCGCTCCATTGCCCGATTTCATCAATCCCATGCCATTCCCTCGTCCGTCATTCCTGC
>JAOZRQ010000896.1 GCA_029940115.1 Desulfobacterales bacterium | reverse complement strand
TGAAATCATTGACAGCCACAAAACAGGCGCAAAATTCCAAGTGTCATTGATTTCAGGCACTTGCCGGAATTCATCTCAGGATTTCCAGAGAACTTATGACTCACGAGCACAGGAATAAGGATATAAAGATATTGACATTCGTTCAAAATCGGTTAAATTGGCAATGTTCAACAAGGAGAACACCCATGAAGGTCATCCTGTTTTCAATGTTACTTTCCGCCACTGCCCCGTTCGGGGAAGTTGACGCAAGTTCTCCCTCATTCGCTCAAGATACGGGTGGGATCCGGACCATTGACATCATCACCCCCGCATGGAAAGACTCCACGAATCAAGACGGAACGGGCCTGTTCTTTGAGATCGTCCGCAAGGTGTATGAACCCATCGGCATAAAGATGACATACAGAATCATCCCGTGGAAGCGCGCCGAGAGAATGGTCATCGCAAATCAGGCCGACGCGATGCTGTGCGTATTTCTGTATAATGTCAACAAGATGCGGCTGCTTGCACCTGAACACCCGATGTTTGTGGATTATACGGCGGCGGTGTTCAAAAAAGATAAGATCAGAGAATGGAACGGTGTGGAGACTCTCAGAGGCAAACGGGTGATATGGATTCGGGGGTATGATTTTCACAAAAATCCGCTCCTGAAAGATCTCGGATTGAAATGGGATGAAATTGACATGCATGCTCAAGGCTGGAAAATGCTGGAGAAAGACAGGACAGAGGTTTACATGGATTCGGTTTCCGATTTGCAGGGTTATGCCAGAGATCAGAAAGTGAACATGGCTCCCTATCGGATGGAGACACTCTGGGGAGAGAATACCTATATGGCTTTTGCGACATCCGAAAAATCGAGACAACTCATCAAAATTTATGACAGAAGAATCATGGAACTCTTCAAATCGGGTGAATTGAAGAAGATTTTTGACAAATGGAATCTCTATTCGTTTCCCGCTGGTGCATGGAAAGAAGAATAATTGCTTGTTGTTGGTTGTTTGTTGGCAAGCAATTTGCAAAATTGCTCCACACTGAAAGGAAGTTCAACGCAGGCATATTTGCAAAATTGCTCCCCACATTGCGTGACGCCTCAAGTGGACGAAGAAACCCGGCTTCACTCTTGGGGCAACCAACGATCAGATTGCAACAAGCCGTCGCCTGTTCCAGAAACCCGGCTTCACTCTTGGGCCATGAGGCTCCATGCGATTGAATGTCGGCAACTGTCGGGCCACAAAGTATTCTCCTATTGCAGCTCGCGGCCCGGCATTGCGGGCACTGGCATATGATTCGCATGTCAATGCCCCCGAAAGCGGACACTCCCATATGCAGCTCGTGGCTGGCTGAAAAAATGCCGCCCGGCTCTGCCAACGAGGACGCCTGCACCATGGGGGATGACGGATGTCAACAACCTTCTGCGCCACAAACCCGCACAAACCCAAGAAAACGATGAATCCCACGCCAGCAAGGAAGGACGGCAATCTGTGCAATCCGCGTGATCCGCATGATCCGCGGTTCAAACGCGAGGAGACAACACTTTGTCTGACATTCCAAGTTTTTTTTTGATACCAAAAGATTGACGGCAATCCCCTTCTTA
>JAOZRQ010000051.1:4276-20209 GCA_029940115.1 Desulfobacterales bacterium | reverse complement strand
GCCATGACTTTCCAGGTGGGCATCCCCTGATGCGGATGACACTTCTGGCTCATCAACCGTCGCGGGGTCGCCATGACTTTCCAGGTGGGCATCCCCTGATGCGGATGACACTTCTGGCTCATCAGCCGGCGCGGGGTCATCATGGCTTTTCATATGGACATCCCCTGATGCGGCTGACACTTCTGGCTCATCAGCCGGCGCGGGGTCGTCATGGCTTTCCATATGGACATCCCCTGATGCGGCTGGCTCATCAACCGGCGCGGTTTCTTCACGGCCTTCCAAGTTCGCATCTTCTGCTACTTCCTCATCGCTTTCCAGATGGGACACTTCTGGTTCACAAACCGGCGCGGGTTCCTCATGGCTTTCCAGATGGGCATCCTCTGACGCCGATACTTCCGGTTCACAATTCTCATGAATGTGGCAATAACCGGACCCGGGAATCACGGTTTTCCCGCAGGGCTTGCCGCTTTTGGTCAATGCGCCGCATTTCGGCAGTTCCCCACCGGATGCGTCTTCGGCCTGGGCCTTTGTCTGCAAGGCCTCCAGATACCGGTCATTGATGACCAGCGGATCAGTGAATACTTTCCCGCTCTGCACCAGATCAAACAGATGGTAAAAATCCTCCTCAAACCCTTCGAGTATGGTTTCCGGATCAGGAACCAAGCCCTCATCGGCGGCCAGCCCCACAGTGACCTTGCCGTCGTAGCTGAGTATGCTGATTCCGAGACCCACACGGCCTATCCTCGGAACCCAGAACATCATGTTGCGGATCCGCTTGCCTGAAAAATGGAGGGGCTGACGCGGCCCTGGCACATTGGTCAGCACGGCCGTGGATTTGTTGGCAAAGAGAAGGGCCGCCTTCTTGGCCACTTTGGACGGGGAGATGCCGAGCGCATTCAGAATCGAAAATCCCACAAACGCGTCCGGCGCGTGTTTCAGTTTGTCCATCCGCCGTTTCACCTCCCTGAGCCGCAGGACCGGGTCTTCGATATGCACCGGCAGGGCCAGCCAAACCAGGCTGAACTTGTTGCCGAGTTCAAGCTCGGTTCCGGGTCTGCGGATGTTGACCGGAACCGAGACCTGAAGCTCCAGCTCATTCACCTTGTCATTCCTCTTTTTCAGATAGCGCCTCAACGCGCCCGTGACGGTGGCCACCAGCACATCATTGAGCGTGGCCTCCACCACCTTGCCCACCGCCTTGATGTTTCCCAAAGAGATGGGATCTGTCCACGCCACGCACTTGCGCACCCCGAGCTTTCCCCGGAAGTTGTTGGCAGGATGGGGCGGCAGGAGGGCCAGTTTGGCCAAAACGCCAGCCGTGTCAACGGCCATGCCTGTGCCGGTCCTGACCAGTTCGATCAGGTGAAAGGGATTGGATATGGCACCCGATATTTCCTCTGCCACTCTCTGCCGCACCTCCCGGGTCTTGTCCAACACGCCCATCACATTCCCGAGCATCGAATCGAAGGAGAGACCTGACAAAAGGGAACTTGGCTTTTTTTCCGATCCGGATTTCGATTCAGGCCAAGGCGCGTCCGGATCAGCGTCTGTCATGGAGAGTAGCACACGGATCAGGGCGATGCCGTCGGCAATGGAATGATGGATTCGGAAGAAGGCCACGCAACCATCCCCATAATTTTCAATCAGATGCGCCTGCCACAGCGGCTTGCTCTGATCCATTGGAATTCCCATCATATCCCCCATCATCTCCTGAAGTGCCTTTCTGTCCCCCGGATCGGGCAACGCCACCCGGTGGAGATGGGATCGGATGTCAAAGTTTTTGTCAATCTCCCATTTGGCGGTTCCCACCCCTGACAGGGGTTTGACCGCCCGCTTTTTGAAGCGGTCGAAACACAATAGGCGATGTTCCAGAGTTGCGCTCAGACGCTCAATCCCCACCGGCTCATCAAATTCCATGAAGCCGGCAATCACCATCAGGTTGGTGGGGTCGTCCATGCAAAGCCAAAAATTGTCCACATTGGACATCGGTTCAGTCATTGTTTCCCTCCCTGTAATTGAATAAGTGGCCATAAATTTTCTGATTATAACGGATTTGGGGAGCCCCGTGAACGTGCCCATGCCCGTGAACGGAACATTGCACGGGTCACGGGGCACGTTCACGTTCACGGGCACGTTCAATGCCTCCCTAAAAGCGTTATAATCATAAAAATTTCTGGCCGATGTTGTCTCTTTAGCAAACTCTTTGGTATAATACAACATTTTCTTGTTTTTGGTGATGCGTGGGACGTGAGACGTGGGACGTGAGACGTGATGATGCGTGAGACGTGATGCGTGAGACGTGATGCGTGAGACGTGATGCGTGAAACGTGACGCGTGATGCGTGAAACGTGATGCGTGAAATGTGATAGGTATCCGCCTCACGTTTCACGCCTCACGCTTCACTCTCAATATCCTCTGCACAGACACCTCCCCCCTTTCCCTGATATCTTCATCGTCTTTCAGATGTCTCACCATCTCCTCAAACGTCTTCTCGATCGCGGGCCCCTTGTGGCAGATGAGGGCAATGTCAATATCCGCGAGAAGGATCTGGCGGATACAAGTTTCAATGGGATAATGTTTCCTGATGGCTCCCATGTCGAGATCATCGGTCATGACCAAGCCTTCAAATCTCATGCGCTCTCGCAGGAGGCCCTTTGCAATGTCAGGGGAGAGACTCGCGGGCCATTCCGGATCAAGTCTATTATAAAGGATGTGGGAGAGCATGATTCCGGTCACCCCACATGTTACCGCGGCGTCAAAAGGGGGAAGATCGAAATAGGCCAAATCCGCCGGCTCCACATCGAGGACCGGCATGTCATCATGGGAATCTAGGGAGGTGCGGCCGATTCCCGGGAAATGTTTGGCAACGGGCATGATGCCGTTTTTCTGAAAGCCTTCGATCACCTTGACGCCCATCTTCGCCACCCATGCAGGATCACTCCCGAAAGCCCTTTCCGCCATCACAGAGTCCCCTGTGGCCACATCCATGACTGGGGCCATGTTCATGTTGATCCCCACTCCTTTCAGTTCAGCCGCGGTCACCTCTGCAAAATGTCGGGCATCCGCCTCCCCTTTCATGCTCGGATTGCCGGGAAACTGGGTGAAAGGGGCCTTCAATCGGGCCACTTTGCCCCCTTCCTGGTCAATGGCAACAAACAACGGGGGCTGTCCGCATGATTGGGCATATGCTTGGGCAGACCGGCAGAGGTCCTTCATCTGTTCAGGAGTGGCCAAGTTTCTTGCAAAAAGAATCATCCCGCCCACCTTCACGGTATCTATCAGAAATTTCAAGTCGCTGTTCAGGTCGGTTCCATCAAACCCGACCATCAGCCGCTGACCCACCAACTGTTCATCTGAAAATTGGTTCATTGTCATCCTTTCAGTTTGCAGTTCCGCCTTCAGGCGGTGTGCTACCGCCTGAACTTGAACTTGAACGTGAACTTGAACGTGAATGTTCATTTGTGGGCAAGTTCGAGTTCAAGTATAAGTTCACGTTCAAGTTCACGTTCGAGTTCAAGGCCTCCCTAAATCCGTTATGATCAGAAGATTTCATCCCTTTATATTTCATATTTCATCCTTCATTTTGACAACTGATACTTCCGCACGGCCCTGTTGTGGGCCTTCAAATTTGTTGAAAACTGGTGGGTTTTGTCCTTTTTTGAGACAAAATACAAAAAACGGGTCTCCGCAGGGAACAGGGCCGCCTTAATGGAGGCTTTCCCAGGACTGGCAATGGGCCCGGGGGGAAGCCCCTTGATCTTGTAAGTGTTGTAAGGTGTCCGGGTTCTGAGGTGCTTCCGGGTCAGATTGCCATCAAAGTCCTTTATCCCGTAAATCACTGTGGGATCAGTCTGAAGACGCATCCCCCGTTTGAGGCGGTTGTGAAATACCGACGAGATGAGGGGACGTTCAGCGGGGACACCGGTCTCCTTTTCGATGATGGAGCCAAGGGTGACGACCTGATGAACCGAAAAGTTGAGGGCTTCCGCCCGCTTTCTCCATTCAGGCATGAACACGGCCCAGAATCGTCTCACCATTGCGGATATGATCTCTCTTTCTGATGCACTTTTTGGGAAATGATAGGTGTCTGGAAAGAGGTACCCTTCAACGGTCTGTCCCTCAATCCCCTCTTCAGTTGCAACCGCGGGGTCCCCTGCGACCTGCAAAAATGACTTTTCCCTGCCGAGTCTTGCCTCGGCGACAACCGAGGCGATCTGACGCAGGGAGTATCCTTCGGGTAGGGTCAGTTTGCAAAGAAAGACCTTTCCATCAACCAGCGTTTCCAATATGCGGCTTGGGGGCATGGTCGAGGAGAGGCGGTATTCACCAGCCTTTATCCTTTTGTCATATCCTTTGAGCCGGGCCAGGCATTCGAATTTGATGGGATACTGAATCACACCCGCGTCAAGCAGTTTTTCTGAAATGATGCCGAAGCCTTCACCCGGCCGAATGGTCACAAAGGTTTCTCCATGTTTGGCGTTCACAGGGGTGTCGGCATATTGTGAAAGATTCAGAAAAACATATGAGAATGCACCGATGCATATGAAAAGGCATATGAGAATGGCAAATGATAGTCTCTTCAATTTCTGGTTCCTATGTTTTTGATTCTCAGTTCATGAATTCATACAGGAAAAAAAGGGACAAATCAATGGTCATCCTTCATTTGCCTGTCAGCTGGATATTCAGTGTCTGTGGACCTCCCCGTTTTCACAAACGCGCGAAGGTACAAGGAGGGCGCGAAGGCGGAACTGCAAACTGAAAAGTGTGAACCACCTTTCAGGCAAATTGAAAGATGCCAAATTATTTTCATGAAAATGCAAAAATTGGGGACATGGCCCTTGACTTTCTGATCAGCTCATGTTATTCATTGTCTTTTTCAGGAGCAAAAGTTCTCTTTTTCATGCCTCCGGCATCATGTGACAAAATAATCTGAGTGCAGGACAAAAGTGGCAGATGGGCGATCCTGACCCAATTTTTCTCCTGCACACAGTAAAATGAGAAAAAAAATGACGATCTGAAAAATTATCTCTTGACAAAAAAAGAAAGTTGTCTTAACTTATTTGATTGTAAGTGTGGTTGAGGAAAAGAGCGGGCATAACTCAGCTGGTAGAGTGCAAGCTTCCCAAGCTTGGAGTCGCGAGTTCGAATCTCGTTGCCCGCTCCACCAGAAGTCGCCTTTTCAATTGGTATGGGTTGCTTATGGGTAAACCGTGAAGTATGCTGAGGTATGGCAGTGTGGAATCATTTTTTTTTGATAGGCACTTCATCTATGAATAGAAAATAGACAACTTCATATCTGCGAAAAGGTTTACTTGAATGAAAAACGGGCGACAGCCCGTTTTTTTGTTTTTTTCGGGATGACAAAGAAACCCGGTTTCAGGGGATTCGGGCGATCAAATGGCCATGACGCGTCACCGCGTCAGGTTTCCTTGCTCGCTCAGAAATCGGTGATGGCAACAGATGAAAACGAAAAAATGGCGGAAAAAATCCACCCCTGCTCTTGGCAAGGATACAGGGCAGAAGAGACGAACAAAGACTCCGAACCGACTCGGTCCTTTTGCATGTGGAAACTGGTCTGGGGAAACGGACCCCCAGCAGACAAAACTGGTGACGGCTGAGGATATAAGAACAATTGCGGAGCCGCTGTGTGAAGCCGAGGGAATGGAACTGATACATGTTGAATTTCAACGGGAGACGGGAGGCAGGGTGCTTCGCCTGTATATTGACAAACCCGGAGGCGTCATGCTGGATGACTGTGTCCATGTCAGCCGCCAAGTGGGGGACATTTTGGCGGTTGATCTTGGGGATATCGGGCCATACCACCTTGAAGTCACCTCGCCAGGTCCGGATCGTCCGTTGGGAAAGGCGCGTGATTTTGAAAGATTCCGGGGAGACAAGGTGAAGATCCGGTTCAGACTGCCCCAAGCGGATCAGGAGGGCCAAAAATGGAATGACGCTCCCCCTGCCGAGAAGACCGTGCAGGGCATTTTGCAGGGTATGTCAGAGGGGAGCGTCAGGCTTCTGGTCCATGACAGAACCGTCTCGATTCCTGTCCAGGAAATCACCCGGGCGCGGATACTCCCTGAAAAGTGAAAAGTCAAATGAAGACGTGATACGTGATGCGTGGGATGTAAATTGCGGATACCTGTCACGTTTCACGTTTCACGCATCACGCATCACGCCTCACGCCTCATGTTTCACATGGTGTGTCGGGTGAACATCGCCTTTCAATTTTCGACTGGACTTTCAATTCGTAACGGAGAAAACGGATGTACATATCAGACATAAGGCGTATTATTGAGCAGATCAGCCGAGACAAGGGGATTGACAGTGATGTTCTCATCAAGGCGCTGGAAGAGGCTCTGAAATCCGCGGCCAGGAAAAAATTCGGAAGCAGAATTGATGTTGAAGCGAAATACAATGATGAAGTCGGTGAGATCGAAGTCTTTCAATTTAAGGAAGTGGTTGAGGAAATCAGCGAACCTGACTCCCAAGTCGTCTTGAAAGACGGGATCAAGCTTGATCCGGACTGTGAGATCGGCGACAGCCTAGGCACGAAATTGGACACCAAGGCCTTTGGCAGAATCGCCGCCCAGTCTGCGAAACAGGTCATCATCCAGAAAATGAAGGATGCCGAGAGGGAAGCCGTCTACTCCGATTTCATTGAACGAAAAGGGGAGATCATCAACGGCATTGTCCAGCGGATGGAGCGGGGCAACATCATTGTCAATCTGGGACCGGTTGAGGGGATCATGCCGGAACGGGAGCGGGTTCAGAGTGAGGCCTATCGTCGCGGGGATCGCATCCGGGCGTACATTGTGGACGTGCACAGCGACACCCGGGGGCCCCAAGTCATCCTGTCGAGAACCCATCCGAATTTTCTGACCAGCCTTTTCCGGACAGAGGTGCCTGAGATCAGCGAGGGGATTGTCACCATCATGGGAGCCGCCCGGGAGCCCGGGATTCGGGCAAAATTTGCCGTGGCCTCCAATGACTCGGACATCGATCCGGTGGGCGCGTGTGTGGGTATGAAGGGAAGTCGTGTCCAGAATGTGGTTTCCGAGCTCAGGGGGGAAAAGATAGATATCATCTCCTGGCATGTTGACCCCGCGAAATTTGTCTGCAACGCACTCGCGCCAGCCGAAATTTCCCGGGTGATCATTGATGAGGAGAACCGGTCCATGGAAGTCATCGTTCCTGACGAATTTCTTTCAGTGGCCATCGGGAAAAAGGGGCAGAATGTGCGCCTCGCCTCCAAGCTCACCCGATGGCGTCTTGATGTCAAGAATGAGACCCGATACAGCGAGGACATGCAGGATGGGTATGATTCCCTGATGGACCTGCCAGACATGTCCATCAGCCTGGCGGACGCGCTGTATGAGAAGGGCTTTTTCTCTGTCGAGGAGCTCAACAAGGGAACGGTGGAAGACCTGATTCAACTCAGAGAGATGGATGAGGACAAGGCGAGAGACCTCATCCGAGTCGCCAGAAACGCTCTGTTCAGCCCTGCTGACGGTCTCGCCAAAGAATCCGCTCCGGTTGAGACGGCATGCAACGACACGCCCTCTGTTCCACCCGAATCCGAAGACCCGGACCCGGAGGACGCACGACCCCCGACAAACTTGTCCCCGACAAAAAACGTCGGAGACAAGCCTTTTGTCGGGGAAAACATCGGGGGCAAGCCTGACGAGACAGAACGGACAGGGGAGGAAGGCCGCACCCAAGAAGAGGAGGACTCGCAACATGACGAGCCGAGGTCAGTTCCATCTAAATCCGAAGGCCGAGAAGGCGCACAGGATGAATCGGATCAATGGGATGCCGATGATGATGCCTCGGAATCAGAAAACTCGTCCCCGACGAACTTCTCCTCGACCCCGACAATATGCTTGTCCCCGACGTCTTTCCCGATACTTGTCCCCGACGTCTCTTATCGGGGAAAAAACGTCGGGGACAAGCTTGTTGGGGACAAGCCTTTTGTCGGGGAAAACGTCGGGGACAGGTTGGAGGGGGACGGGCCATTCCAAGTGGTGTCCCATTCAGAAATTCAGGAATCCAGCGATTCCTCAACTGGAAAGGGGGGGTTGGATGGTGAAGATGAGAGTGTATGAACTTGCCAAAGAACTGAACTTGAAAAGCAAGACGCTCCTTGACAAGCTGAAAGAGATGAACATTCCGGTGGGAAGCCATGTGAGCTCCTTGGATGGTGACGTTGTTTCCAAAATCAAGGCGAATCTTTCGGAAACTCCTGCCGCGCCTGAGGCAAGGCTTGCAAAGCCCACGGTCATCCGAAGACCCGGGAAGCCTTCCCGGAGAAGGCCTTTGCGGGCAGTTCACGGAAGAGCGGGCGGACAGAGACAGACGGCCGTGCAGGAGTCCCATGCGCCACCCGAAAAAAAAACTTCCCCTCTCGATGTTCATTCGAATCAGGGGCAGGTCCAAACAAGAACGCCCTCCCTCCGGGCAAAACGGCCCGATACGGAGATACAGAGAAAAAACGACAATTCGGTAAACCGCGTGAGAAAAAAAGACCCGCCTGCCGGGCAGGCAAAAAACGCCGATTCCGCTGAAGAACGGACCCGAAAACCGCAAAAGTCGGGAAAAACGGTCCGGCCAGCCAAGGAAAGACCGCTGGCCGCATCCAAATCCGGGGACGCCAAAGGTGTGAAGACAGAAAAGAGAAAGCGGAAAAGGAAGAAAAAGAAGGTAAAAAGAGAGATGCCGGCAAAGATCATAAGGTTGCCGGAACTACCCGAGCCGGGAATGGAAGAGTCATCGGAGGTGAAAACGCATCCGAATGTCAGGAGGAAACCCGTTTCCAAACATCCTTGGGGGAAAGCCGGCCGGTCAGAGACAGAGAGTGATGCCAACGTGTCCTCCAAGGAATCCGCGAAGACCAAAAGAAAGCGGAAGAAGCCGGCCATCGACGCCGAACGAAATCCGGATGCGGCAGAACCCGCCCGCAAGGCCAGCGGAGACAAGAAGCCAAAAGACGCCAAATGGGCCAAAAAGAAGATATCCTTCAAGCGGAAGGAGGTGGTGGAAGGGGATGCCCTTTATGCCGGGCAGCGGAGAAAGTCCCGCAGGGGGGGCAAGGTCAAGGCCGTCAAGGCCCAGAAGACCCAGATCACCACACCGAAGGCCATCAAGCGGCGGGTGAAGGTGGATGAGACCATCATCCTTTCCGACTTGGCCAAGCGGATGGGAATCAAGGCCGGCGAGATGATCAAGAAGCTGATGATGCTGGGGGTCATGGCAACGGTGAATCAGACCATAGATTTTGACACCGCTGTGCTGGTGGCCTCGGAATTCGGCTATGAGGTGGAAAAGGCGGCTTTTGAGGAGGATGCGATTCTGAACCTCGACACCGAGGTGGATCCGGACAAACTCAGGGAAAGATCGCCGGTGGTGACCATCATGGGTCATGTGGATCATGGAAAGACGTCGTTGCTTGATGTCATCCGGGAAACCCGGGTGACAGAGAACGAGGCCGGCGGCATCACCCAGCACATCGGTGCATACAGCGTCAACATGAACGACCGGAACATCACCTTTCTCGACACTCCGGGACATGAGGCCTTCACCGCGATGCGGGCCCGGGGGGCGAAGATAACCGATCTGGTGGTTCTCGTGGTGGCCGCGGATGACGGGGTCATGCCCCAGACCATTGAGGCGATCAACCATTCCAAGGCGGCCGGTGTCCCGATCATCGTGGCGGTGAACAAGATTGACAAGGCAAACGCGGATACCGACCGGGTGTATCGTGAGCTGTCCGAGAAAAACCTTGTTCCGGAGGACTGGGGGGGGGACACCATATTTGTCCAAGTTTCCGCAAAACAGAACCAAGGCATTGACACGCTTCTCGAGATGATCCTCCTTCAGGCCGAACTGCTGGAGCTGAAGGCGAATCCGGACCGACTGGCCACAGGCTATGTGGTGGAGTCGAAACTCGATTCGGGCAGAGGCGCTGTCGCAACCGTGCTGGTCCAAGAAGGAACCCTTCAGGCCGGCACGTCGGTGGTGTGCGGGATCCATCACGGCAGAATCCGCGCCTTGCTGAATGACCGGGGGGACCAAGTGAATTTGGCCGGCCCCTCCGCTCCTGTGGAGCTGCTGGGGCTTTCGGGTGTGCCGAATGCCGGGGATGAGCTGATTGCCTTGGAAGACGAGAGGATCGCCAAGCAGGTGAGTGAGCATCGTGTCCAAAAGCAACGCTCCAAGGAACTGGCCACTTCCAGCCGGATGAGTCTTGAAAAGCTGTTCGAGAAGTTGAGGGAGGGTGAGGTCAAGGACCTGAACCTGATTCTGAGGGCGGATGTCCACGGCTCCATTGAGGCACTTCGGGACTCGTTGGTGAAGCTTTCCAATGAGGAGGTGTGCATCCATGTCATCCATTCGGCCACCGGCACGATCACGGAATCGGATGTCTCCTTGGCCACCGTGTCTGATGCGATCATCATCGGTTTCAATGTCCGACCCAGTCCGAAAGTTCAGGCGTATGCCAATGAGGAGCATGTGGACATGCGCTTTTACAATGTCATCTACAATGTCATCAAAGACATTCAGGACGCGATCCTCGGGATGATGGATTCGACTTATGAGGAACGGCTTTTGGGCAGAGCGGAAATTCGCGATGTCTTTCACATTCCGAAAGTCGGCGCGGTGGCCGGATGCTATGTCACCGATGGAAAGATCCAGCGGGGGCAACTCGTTCGTCTGGTCAGGGATGGGGTCGTTCATTATGACGGCAAACTCGCCTCTCTCCGGCGTTTCAAAGATGATGTCAAAGAAGTTCAGACAGGTTATGAATGCGGCATGGGCATTGAGAACTACAATGACCTCAAAGTGGGAGATATCATGGAATGCTACTATATGGAAGAGATCAAGCCGGAGTTGAAAGTTGATGTTTGATGCTCGATGCTCAATGTTTGATGTTCGATGTTTGATGCTCGATGTTTGATGCTCGATGTTTGATGATCAATATTCGGATGCATCCATCAGGCATCAAACAAGCATCGGGCATCAAAGATCAAGCATCAAACGTCGAAGATCAAGCATCAAAGATCAAACATCAAGCAACATATGATTATCGGCATCGGACTTATCACATTCAGGCTCCATGACTGCCATTCTCTGAAAGGCAAAAGAAAGGTGGTCCGGTCGATTACCAGTCATTTGCGGAATCATTTCAACGCGTCTGTGGCAGAGGTGGGGGCAAACGATGTCCATCAGCGGGCAGAAATCGGCTTTGCGATGGTGGGCAATGACCAGAAGGTAATCAACTCCAAGATAGACAAAATTTTCAATCTGGCAGATGATCTCAAACTGGCTGAGATCATTGACACCGAAATGGAGATCATCAATGTCAATTGTAAGCCGTAAGCTGTAAGCTCCAAATTTCAAAGATGTCCTGAGTGAGTGGGGAAGCCAAATTTTTTCAAAAAACTTGGTTTCTTTGGGACACAGGCAAAATCACATGCAACCACAAAATCCGTTAGAATCAGACTCGTTTGAGCTTACAACTTCGAGCTTACACCTTACAGCTTTGAGCGTATCATTATGAAGCCTTTTACACGAGCGGACAGAGTCGGCGGGCTGATGAGGGAGACCTTGGCTGATATTTTGCAAAGGGATATCAAAGACCCTCGTCTTGAAATGATCATCATCACCGCCGTACAGATGTCCCCAGATTTGAAAAATGCACGGATCTATTTTTCCACATCCGCGGGGGACAAAGAAAGAAGGGATGCGGCAACCAAAGGCTTTGAAAGCGCGTCGGGATACATCAAACGCCGTCTTTCCCGTGAGCTTGATCTGCGCTATATGCCTGAGATCAGATTTTTCCACGATGATTCTTTCGATTATGGAGCGAAAATTGAAAACATGCTGAAAGGGATTGAGGACTGAGGAGCTTTCTCGGGCGATCCAGTCCTGAACGCTCCATCCGGGTTGACAAATCCGGCTGTCGGGGTTCGGATGGGCAATTCATGGCCATGGACAAAATCATACACCATCTGAAGAAGAGCAGGCATATTCTCATTGCCTCCCATGTCAACCCGGACGGAGACGCTGTCGGATCGTTGATAGCCATGGGCCTTGCTCTCACATCAGTCGGAAAGCATACGACGCTCTACAACGAAAGCAAAATTCCCACGGTATATCGTTTCCTGCCATCGGTTGACCGTATCGTTTCAAATCTGGAAACCTTGTCCCCAACATCTTCCCCGACACTTGTCCCCGACGTCTTTTATCGGGGAAAAAGCGACGGGCTTGTCAGGGATGGAACTTGGAAATCGGAACCTGGAAACTCGGAATTGGCGTATGACACGGCTGTCATCCTTGATTGCGGTGATCTGGAACGAATCGGAGAGTTGAGGCTGGAAACTCGAAACTCGAAACCTTGTCCCCGACATCTTTCATCGGGGATCGAAGCTCAAAACCTTGTCCCCGACATCTTTCATCGGGGATCGAAACTCGGATCCAGTTTCCAGTTTCCAGTTCCAACCCTCATCAACATCGATCACCATATCACCAACACGCGTTTCGGTGATCTTCATCTGATTGATCCGTCTGCGTGTGCCACTGCGGAAATCGTCTATCGCCTGATCAAGAAGATGGGGATTCCGATAGACAAGGCGATGGCCACCTCCATATACACCGCCATTCTGACAGATACCGGCTCGTTTCGCTTTTCAAACACCAACAAGGCCGCGTTTGAAATCTGTGACAAGATGGTGGCCCTCGGTGTTGACCCATACTATGTGGCGAAGAATGTTTACGGGAAATATTCCCTGGGCAGGATCAAGCTCCTGAACTTGGCCCTCGATTCCATTGAAATCTCGCCCAATGGCAGACTCTCCATGATGACCGTCACCCAAGACATGCTGGATGAAACCGCCACCCAACATGAGGATGTGGACGGGCTGATCAATTATGCGAGACGCATAGAGGATGTGAAAGTCGCGGTCCTTATCCAAGAATGCCGGAATGGGAAAAGGGGTCAGGGGTCAGAGCTCAGGGCCCAGAGGTCAGCTCCAGAAGTCGGGCGTGAAAAAAGAGAGTTTCATGTGAGCCTCCGCTCTGACGGGAGTGCAGATGTGGCCGAAATCGCTGCCCGCCACGGGGGCGGAGGGCACTACACCGCGGCAGGGTTCAACATTGAATCCTCAATGTCTGACTTGAAAAGCGGAATGTTGCGTCTGGCAAAAGAATTGGGAAACTGAAAACTTCGGAGTCTTAATTGCATGGAAAACGTGAAAGTCATTGATTTGTTTTGTGGTTGCGGAGGAATGTCTTGGGGGCTTTCCAAGGCGAACTTCGAGGTGCTTGCAGGAGTGGACAACTGGCAACCGGCATTGGAGACGTTTAAGTTGAATCATCCACAAGCTGTTCCCATTTATGCTGACATGACTGCCATAAACCCGAAAGATCTGATGGACAGAGTTGGAATTGCCAAAGGTGAGTTGGATTGCATTGTCGGTGGACCACCTTGTCAGGGTTTTTCCAAAAATGTTCCTGCAAGTTATCGGTTTTTGGAAGATCCGAGGAACCAGCTATTCAGATATTTCATGTCATTTGTTGAATGTCTGTATCCGAAGACGGTGGTAATGGAAAACGTGGCAGAAATTTACAATGCATATTCCGCCAGCGTTCGTAATGAAATAATCAGCATATTCGAATCTTTGGGCTACAAAACAAATGTCAGAGTGATGTATTCGCCAGACTACGGGATACCTCAACGAAGAAGAAGATGCATGTTTTTTGCTTCCAGAACACCTGTTGACCCCATATTTCCAGAGCCAGCTTTCAGTTCGTCAAAAAATTATGATCTGTTCAATTCAACAAAAAAATATAGAACCGCGTGGTCAGCCATTTCAGATTTGCCCAAATTGAAAAATGGTCAAGGCTTGGAACCCGTTCCTTATGACAAATCTCCTCAAAACGAATATCAGAAAGAAATGAGGCTTGACTCCAAAGCATTATACGATCACATATCAAAAAAACTCAATGAAAAGCAATTCGCACGAATCTCATCATTGAAGCCGGGACAAGGCATCAAGCATTTGCCTATGGAAATCAGACCCAAATCCGGGTACAGCGGGGCATACGGCAGATTGGATTTTGAAATGATCGCTCCCACTATCACAAGATGGGTGTTTCATCCGGGTTCCGGAAGGTTTTGTCACCCAAGAGAGGTGCGTCTGATTACGATAAGGGAAGCTGCGAGAATACAGTCATTCTCTGATGATTTCATATTCAGGGGAACTTATACACAAAAATCTTATCAGGTCGGAAATGCTGTGCCTCCCTTATTAATGTGTGCCCTTGCAGACAGCATTGAAAAGGCTTGTTCATAGGTGACTCAGCAACATGTCTATCACTTCCTGAACAGGCAGACGCTTAGTAGGGGTCAGATTGAAGGCCAAAGCCTCTTGACTTAACCCTCTTTTTCCTCTCAATTCTCTCACAACTGAGCCAAAAGCTTGATTAATCATAGTGGGTGATATATACTTTGTTGAATAAGATAGTTCCACATACTAAAGTATTCAAAAGAATTTTTATGATATGAATGGATGGCGACACCTTGGGGAAACAGAGTAAATTGCTCATGAGGAAAGCAGAAGTGACGAATGGAAATCAGTGAACTAAACGGCGTATTCATTATTGACAAGCCCCCGGACATGACATCGGCAAAAGTGGTGGCCCATGTCAAAAAGTTGCACCACGCGAGAAAAGTGGGCCACAGCGGCACACTTGACCCGTTTGCAACGGGTGTGCTGGTTTGCTGTGTCAATCAGGCCACAAAGCTTGCCCGGTTTTTCCTCCACGGAGACAAAACGTATGAGGCGGTTCTCGAACTCGGCATCACCACAGACACCCAAGATGCAACTGGCGAGATCGTTACTGTGGTGGCGGGTCAATGGTCACTGCTCACTGATGAGATGATCCGCTCGGCCTTCCAAAGGTTCGAGGGGGCTATTGAACAGCAGCCCCCGATCTACTCCGCGCTGAAACATGAGGGGGTCCCGCTTTACAAGCTGGCAAGAAGGGGCAAACCGGTTCAGAAGCCGCCACGGCCGGTATTCATCTCATCCATTCAGATCCATGAGATCAATCTGCCGGAGATACGCTTTACCGTCTCCTGCTCATCGGGGACGTATATCCGAACGCTGGCAGCCGATATCGGAGAAGCCCTCGGATATGGCGCTCACCTGAAATCGTTGCGAAGGACCCAAAGTAGCGGATTTGCCATTGAAGAGGCGATCCCGTTGGCAGAACTGGAGAGACTCGCCTCGTCCGGAAACCTTTCAAATCGGATGATCCCCATGGCAGACGCCCTCCGGGGAATGCCGGCGCATGTGGCAGACGATGCGCTGGCGAAAAAGATCGCCCATGGCAAACTGATCACCCGGAACGACATGGTGCCGGCGGAGACGGTTGGCTCTGGAGAGTTCTTCAAAGTGGTTGATGCGGAGGACACGCTTCTTGCTGTTTTGAGGGATGGAGAGGGGGCTCACAAGTATTGCGGGGTTTTTAACCAAGTATGATGGTGTGTGGTACCCGAGCCTCGATGCTTGAATCAGTCGCATACATTGGACTTGGACTTGGTCGGGCCGCAATAGGCGCCATTCGCACACAGATTGACTTGCTGCTCGGTTTCACATATTTTTATGATCATCCCTATGAATGGAATTCTGTAAAGACAACAGGTAAGGGGTTCAAGTTGCGTTCTGACATTGACAAACATCATAAAGACACTCGGAAAAAGTTTGCAAGTGACATTGACAAAATAGAACATAGTGAAGGACGATCACTATTAAGCCTTTATAGGATATTATCAGCCCATATTCATGGTCAAAGCCGATTAACTGTTCCCAAGGCAGGGAGATTCGTCGAGTTGATTTCATCAGATTCCTTTTCAGACTCATTAATAAC
>JAOZRQ010000051.1:0-4176 GCA_029940115.1 Desulfobacterales bacterium | reverse complement strand
TCAGCATTTCAAATTACCTTACAGCAGTCTTTTTGTCCGAAGGAATAGATCCACCCAGGGAGATTCGTCGAGTTGATTTCATCAGATTCCTTTTCAGACTCATTAATAACATTGCAGATGCAAGTCAGCATCAGCATTTCAAATTACCTTACAGCAGTCTTTTTGTCCGAAGGAATAGATCCACCTCTTGTCATAGGAACGAGAATTAAAAAACAATTGAACGATAAAAAGAAACAGAAACATCTGTGTACAGGACAAAAATTCGGGAATGGGCGGGAAACCCGGCCTTTTCCCAAACGGGCCGACTCCCCAACTGCAAGAAAAAGCCGGGTTTCCTTCCCCAAATCATTTTTTTGTCCTGTACACAGCAGAAACATATAAAAACCATATTTTTTCAAGAATGAGTCATGTCTCGTACCATTTGACAAGAGGTGTCCGTTTCAATCTGTCAAAGGAGCCCCAATGCTCATAGAATTCACAGTGGGAAACCATCTTTCCTTTAAAAAGCCTGTCACTTTCAGCATGGTTGGCGCAGATTCAGTCAAAGAACACAAAGATACCCACGCTTTCACTGATTCCACAAACAAATTCAACTTGTTGAAAGTGTCTGCCATTTATGGGGCAAATGGGAGTGGAAAGAGTAATTTGATAGCTTCCATTCTGTTTATGAAAAAATTTGTCTTAAATTCCTTCAGAGATGCTCTCTTGGAGAAAAATGAGAGGCGTTTGGAAGCAACCAAATTTTTGTTGAATGTTGAAACCGAAAGCGAAGCGTCATTGTTTGAAATTATTTTCATTTATCAGCGGAGGAGATACAGATATGGTTTTGAGATTGATGTTCATAATGAATGGCTGTTTTTTGTCAATACGACAAAAGAAACCCAACTCTTTGTCAGGGAGGGGCAAACCATAACTTTCAACAACAGATCTTTTAAAGAGGGAAAGGGACTGCACAAAAAGACACGTGAAAATGTGCTGTTTTTATCCGTCGTCGCTCAATTTGATGGTGACAAGGCGAATAAGGTTTTGGATTGGTTTAAAGATTTGAAGATCATATCAGGTCTTAATGACAGAGGCTATGGAGATTATACGATAAGAAAAATAAGTGACGACAAAAGGTTCAAAGCATGGATTGAAACCTTTATAAATTTTTTGGAGATTGATGACATATCAACAGCTAAAGAACCTATGCCCCAAGTTGATGAGATTAATATTCCGACAGATGAAGATATAAGAAATTTTATAAATACGCTGAATGCATCACGAAAAAAAGTAGGGGGTTTGAGAGATGAAATTATAACTTGGCATGTCAAGTTTGATAATGAAATGGTTATCGGCAATGTTCCATTTGATTTTGACAAACAAGAATCCGAAGGCACCAAAAAATTGATCAGCCTTTTAGGCCCACTATATGACGTTCTCCAAAAAGGTCTCATTTTAGTTGTTGATGAGCTTGATTCTCGTTTCCATCCGTTACTCACAATAAAAATAATCGAATTTTTTTATGACCATAATCCAAATTTTGCTCAGTTGATTTTTGCTTCCCATGATACCAATCTGCTTAAAAAGGAACTTTTCAGGAGGGATCAGATATGGTTCGCTGAAAAAAACAGCTACGGCGAAACTGATTTATATTCCTTAATAGAATACAGAGAGTATCAAGTAAGGAAAGAGGCTTCTTTTTCCAAAGATTATTTGGCTGGCAAATATGGTGCAATTCCTTTCTTTGGCGACATGAACAATATTTTGGATCTGACATATGACGAAAAAGAAAAAACCTCGGTTAAGACATAGAACAGATCAAACTTACAAGAGGAAAACAGACACTCGGGATGAAAGAATACCAACCATTGACAAAGACAAAGTAGTCTTTAATTTCAAAGATTTTCTCGGTAATCAACCCGAAGGGAATGAACAGTCTTTTGAAACATGGCAAACCGAGGGTATTTTATCGCGATTACTGAAAAAATTGATACATATAAGCGGATTAACCATTCAAGAAGCGAAGCAACAGAATATTATCACAGAATATGGACGCTTTCTTGGAAAAAGCGACTTCAAATGTCCCAAAAAATTTGAGCCCGGGGTAAGGTGGAGTGTCATAAAGAAAATTACAGGTCAGAAAGGCAGAATTGTTGGCCATATCGTTGATAATATATTCTTTGTGGTATTTCTTGACAAAGATCACCAGTTCTGGAAAACTGAAAAGAAAAACACATGACAGAGCAGGAGAGATTTCTGTACATGGACAATTTTCGTGGAATCCAGAATACTTGCATCCCGATCATGGATGCAGACCATCTGGCTGGAACCCATGTCTGAACCAGAATTCATGGGATTAAGGGATTGCCAAGATTTGGTTCCAGTATTGATGGTTTTTTGCAACAGACTTGGAACTGAGGGATCACACTTGTCATAGAAGGAAAAAAACAGAAAAATGAGAGAAGAACACGGCTTTCTGTTGTTTGAAAAGAATGACTTTGGCCCTTGGCTGGCAGAGCAGGAGATCAACCGAAAAAAGAAGATCATTCAGAACCATCACACATGGAAACCTGACTATGCCGACTTCAACGGGAACAATCACTTCGAACTGTTGCAAAGTATGAGGGACCATCATGTGAACAACCGCGGATGGGATGACATTGGCCAGCATGTCACCACTTTCCCAGATGGGAAGATTGCCGCATGCCGCTCTCTAAAAAAGGATCCGGCTTGCATAAGAGGTCACAATATCGGCGCGATCTGCATTGAGAATCTGGGAAATTTTGACATCAACAAGGATCAGATGAAAGCCGAACATAAGGAGGCGATCATTCATGCCAATGCCATACTCTGCAAAAAATTTCATATCAAGCCGACCTTGGACACCATATGCTATCATCATTGGTTTGCCTCCAAAACCTGCCCGGGAACAGACTTTTTCGGAGGCAACACCAAGCAGGATGCTGAAGAAAAAATCATCCCCCTGATAGTGGCTGAAATTGGAATTTTGGGACTTGAGACTTGACATGCAAGAAACCCGGCTTTTTCTGGCAGGAATCAGCCCGTTCGGGGAAAAGCCGGGTTTCTGTGGGCAGGAAACCCCGTTCGAGAAAAAACTTTCCCCGACGTTTTTTGTCGGGGCGGATTCCTTCACAGCACACAGCAAAAAAACAAGGAGGCAAAAATTGGCATTTACAACAGAAGACAAAAAGCAAGTGATCAGCCGGTTCAAACTGCACGCCGACGACACCGGATCGCCTGAAGTCCAAATCGGGCTTCTGACCCATCGAATCATCTATCTGACCGAACATCTGAAGGTCCACAAAAAGGACCATCACTCCAGAAGGGGCCTGCTGATGTTGGTGGGCCAGCGGCGCAGGCTCCTGAACTATGTGAAAGGGAAAGACGTGAGACGGTACCGAACCATCATCGAAAGCTTGGGACTGAGAAGATAGGAAGGAAAAAAACCCGGTTTCAGTTAAGGGAGGAGTCAAAGGAAAAAAAACCGGGTTTTGCCACTCCAAGAAAAAAATACGGGTTCAGTTAAGGGAGGATGAAGTCAAAGGAAAAGAGGCATCTGACGCCCGGCGACGACACATGCATGGATGAAAGCTTGCGTTGGATTTGGAGCCAAGGGTCGATTTTAGATCAAAGAAATTGGAAGTGCAAGCGATGGAGGTGCCAAGATTGTGCTTTTGGGGGTGGCGAGCCTTGACAGTTGGCCATCTTGGCACTCCCTTGGTTGAACCTTCTGGCAGGTCAAATCAAAGATGGACAAAAGTTTTCTGCCAAAAAGCCGGACAAAAGTTTCACCCACATTCAGCAAACGACACAAAAAAATGACAGACACCAACATGGCGGCAACAAACACACCCGAACCCACGGCAACAAACAAACGAGCCTTAACCCTCAACCCTTGACCCTCAACCCTGTCTTTTGATTTACATGGGAGCGGCCATGACGTCGCTTGGCGACGACACATGCATGGATGAGAATCCAGGCTGGGGATTCCGGACGGGACAAGGGCGGGATTGTCCGATTCCGGCATGAACATGAACAGGCCTCCGTTGGGGCGGGATGTCTTTGGAGGGGGCCATGAAGTGTTCTCCCATTGCGGCTCCGGCCCGCCAATGCGGGCACCGGCATGACTCGCATGTCAATGCCCCCCCGAAGGCGGACACTCCCATCTGCAGC
>JAOZRQ010000456.1:5688-5784 GCA_029940115.1 Desulfobacterales bacterium | reverse complement strand
GGATGAGATGTGAGGGATGAGATGTGAGGGATGAAATGTGAGGGATGAAATATGAAGGGTGAGATATGAGGCGAATCTTCAGCCTTCATCCTTCAC
>JAOZRQ010000456.1:0-5588 GCA_029940115.1 Desulfobacterales bacterium | reverse complement strand
CATTCATCCTTCACCATTCATCCTTCACCATTCATCCTTCACCATTCATCCTTCACCATTCATCCTTCATCCTTCATCCTTCATCCTTCATCCTTCACCATTCATCCTTCACCATTCACCCCTTATGGGCAAGGCTCACCAGCCCTCCCACATCCAGAATCAGGCCGACTCTGCCGTTGGGCATGATCGCGCTCCCTGATATGCCCGGGATGTTCCGCATGATCTCCCCCAGCGTTTTGATGACGATTTGTTGGCTGCCGATCAGCTCATCAATGATGATGCCTGCCTGCTTGCCATCCTCCTCAACCACCATGACAATGGACTTTTCCGGATCCGTTTCCGCGCCTTCAATTTGGAAAAGGTCAGCCAGTCGAAACAGCGGGATCAGCCTTCCCTGAAGGGTCAGGGTTTTTCCATGGTTCAGAATGGTTGATATGTCACTCAGGTTCGGCTGAACCGATCGGACAATGGATATGGTGGGCATCACATATTTCTCAGCCCCCACTCGGACCACCATGCCGTCAATGATCGCCAATGTCAGGGGAAGGCTCATCTTGAACACGCTTCCCTTTCCAGGCCTTGATTGAATTTCAATCTGTCCCCGAAGGGTCTCGATGTTGGTCTTCACCACATTCATCCCCACCCCCCGACCCGACACCTCGGAAACGATCTTCGCTGTGGAAAATCCCGGCTCGAAGATCAGGCCGAACAACTCCTGATCGCCGAACACGCTTTCAGGATCGTCATCAATGAGGCCGCTCTCCTTGGCCTTTTCAAAAATGGCCTTCCGGTCCATGCCCCTGCCATCATCCTTGACCTCCACCATCACGTTCCCCGCAGAGTGTCTCGCAGAGAGAGTCACGGTTCCCTGTCGGGGCTTTCCGAGTTTCTCCCGGACTTCTGGCTGTTCAATGCCATGATCCACCGCGTTGCGCACCATATGCACCAGCGGATCATTGATGATGTCCACCATGTTCCGGTCAATCTCGGTATCCTCCCCTTCAGTGGCGAATCGGACATTCTTGCCAGCCTTTCGGGCCAGATCCCGGATGATTCTGGCCATTTTGCGGAATGTGCCTTGGAGGGGGATCATGCGCATGGACATGCTCATGTTCTGGAGCTCACGGACGATCTTGCTCGTAAGAGTCACCTTCTTCATCAGCTCATGGTGTCCGCCCTCGGAGACGACATCATCCTGAATCACCATGGAGTGGGCAACCACCAGCTCTCCCACCATGTCAATGAATCTGTCCAACCGTTCGATGGGCACCCGGACGGAGGCTTCGGCCACATTTCCGACGCGCTTCGGCTTTTTGGGTTTGGGGAGCGTTTCCACAGAATGGGGTGCCGGCTTCGGCTTCACACCCACCTCATCAGGCAATGCTTCCTCATCATCAGGGAGTTCCTCATCGAGTTCCTCCTCATCGGGTTCCTCCTCATCGGGTTCCTCCTCATCGGGTTCCTCCTCAAAGGATTCCTCTTCAAAGACCTCCGAGGTTTTCAAAACGACTCGACAGAGCTCGCCGAAGTCCTCGGAGGTCTGATACAGGGGAGGTTCATCATCTGATTCCAAGGGGATGTCCGGCACACGCTCCGCTTCAGATATGGGCGAGGGAGATTCTTCGGATATGCCCGCCTTTTCCGGATTCACCAAGGCACGCATCAGATCATCATACCCCCGGGGCTTGCAAAACGACTCACCACCTGAAACATTCTGGACCGACTGAATCAGTTCCTTGAGCATGTCCACGGATCGGAGCGCCAAGTCCGGGTACCCGCCCGCATAGGGGATTTCACGGTCACGGATGCGGGTCAGGAAGGACTCTGAATGGTGGGCAAGTTCCGATATGAGGGAGAGTTCAAGAAACGCGGCGGTCCCTTTGATGGTGTGAAAGGCCCGGAAGACGGTGCTGACCGCATCCATGTCATCCATGTTCATCTCAAGCGCCAGCAGGGCATCTTCCGCTGTGTTGATAAGATCGGTGCTTTCAGTGATGAATGCGGCCACCAGATCGGCATCCACATCGGCCGGCATGAGGCTGGCCTCAGATTCCGGGAGGTCCTCAGCCTCTGGGCCCGGTTCGCCAGCGGCTGGATGTTCCTTGCATTCTGATGCGGAGACCGGAGAAGGGATATCTGGTGTCACGCCCTCTTCCATTTCGTTCATGGCATCTTCGATGATCTGTCCCACTTGCCCAAGAACCTCGTCTGCTTCTGCTGGATCAAATGCATCCATGAGTCCCCCGACGGTTTCGACAGATTGAAGGAGTTTTGCCCTGAGAAGTTCAGGACACGCGCTGTCTTCGCCCATCGCCTTTAACAGTTCTTGCAGACGGCTCAATTCAGAGAGGTCAGAATACTCAATTGAAATCAGAAATGTTGCCGTGTCATTGAGAGATGCGTTCAAATCCATCATTTCGCTTCAAACTCCTGATCGGAACAACTTTATGGGTATTGTTCGGCCCGTAGGTTTGTTGAAACACGTCCTGCTGAGGAGAGGCGCGATCTATTCCCGCATCGTACCCAAATGGCAGGGGATTGTCAATGGGGAACTCAAAAAAAGAATTGAACTTGAACTTACACTTGAACTTGAACTTGAACTTACACTTGAACCCAAATGGATACGCATCCTTGGACTCAAATGGAAAACTTACACTTGAACTTGAACTTGAACTTACACTTGAACTTGAACTTACACTTGAACTTGAACTTGAACTTACACTTGAACTTGAACTTACACTTGCACTTGAACTTACACTTGAACTTACACTTGCACTTGCACTTGCACTTGCACTTGCACTTGAACTTGAACTTGCACTTGAACTTGAACTTGCCCGGAACTGAATGTTCACGTTCACGTTCACGTTCACGTTCACGTTCAAGTTCACGTTCAAGTTCAAGATTTTATCCGATAAAAGATCGTCCCCTCATGTTCGAGCAGATCATACGCCTCACTATATCCGCCGACAGTCTCACCTGCGCCCAAAAAAAGATACCCTCCGGAATTGAGAAGGCCGGCCACCCGAGCGAACAGGGTCTTCTTGAAGGCTTCGGAAAAATAGATGACGACGTTTCGAAGGAATATGATATCAAAGGGGCCCATGATTCCGGCCACTGGATCCTTCAGGTTGAACTGCCTGAAGGTCACCATCCTCTTTACTTGGTCATCAATCATCCATTGATTGTCCCTTTTTCTGAAATATCGGTCAAGATGCGCGGCCGGCAGTCCTCGGGTGATCGCGTGGGCATCGTACCTGCCTGCCTCTGCCGCTGAAAGTATGCCAGCGGAAACGTCGGTGGCAAGGATGTTTATCTGACCCGAGCACACGTTCTCTGCCAAACCGATTTTGCGGTAGTAATCAAGAGCTGTCATGGCAATGGAATACGGTTCCTGTCCGGTGGCGCACGCGGCGGACCATATCCTTATGCCGTTCTGTTCCCGATTCTGAATGGCCTCCTGATATTCAGGCAGAATACGGTCATGAAGTATCTTGAACGGATGACCATCACGAAGCCAGAGGGTCTCATGGGTCGTGATGGCATCCACCACCCGTTCCCGGAGTTTGTCTGTTCGTGGGGATTTGCTCAGTCTCATGTAAAATTCCCCGAAACTCCGGCAACCGTTCTCCGTTGCCAGTTTGGAGAGCCTGTTTTCGATCAGATACGCCTTTTCATCCCCCAGCAGAACGCCGCATTCCTTTTCGACAAAATCGCGAAGTAGCTTGAATTCCTTTTCATTGACACGCAAAGGCATTATGGTCTCCAAAAATTGAAAAATGAATTTGTTCCAAACTTTCAAGTTTCAAGTTTCAAGTTTCAAGTCTCAAACTTCATTTGCCTTGGACGATGCCGACAATTCGGGTAGCCAATCGTTCAAGGGGCACTTTCTCATCGGAAAGGGCCGCCTCATCCACAGAACGAGGCATCCCATAGACCGTGCAGGAGTCGGTCGTCTGGGAGAGACAGTAGCAGCCCCTCTGTTTCATGACAAGAACACCTTTCATGCCGTCACATCCCATGCCTGTCATGATCACTGGCAGAATGTTCCCATCATACACCGCGGGCAGGGACCGGAACAACACGTCCGCCGAGGGGCGGACACTGTTCTCGGGAGGATCATCCGTCAAGCGGATGCATCTTCGAACGACCAAATTGTCCCTGCCTCTCTCTGCCTGGATGAGCATATGCCTTCCGCCCGGTGCGATGTACGCGGTGTTCGGGAGAACATCCTCACCGTCAACGGCCTCCTGAACCCTCACAGATGATTTTGCGTTCAGGCTTCCGGCCAGTGACGCCGTGAATGACGGCGGCATATGCTGGACGATCAGAACGGGTACGCCCAAGTTGCGAGGCAATCGGGGAATGACTTTGGCCAGCGCATTGGGGCCGCCGGTGGATACCGCGATGGCCACAACCTCAATTCTCGGAGGAAGCACAGAAGGGCGAAGTTCCCCGGGGAGAAGGGGCGAGGATGGTTTTCTGTCGGACATGCCATCAGGACGCGTCTCACCGGGCCCGGTGACTCGGTTTCCGATACTGCGGAAATTTCGTCGGGAATGGAGGAGGCCCACGATGGTCAGAAGCCGAAGGCGGAATTCCCGAATGGAATTTTCATTCGTGTCAACTGGCTTGGGAACAAAGTCAATCGCGCCCAATTCCAACGCGCCCACGATGTCATCCACCCACCCCTCAAGCATTCGGCTGAGGATCACCACTTCCACATGATGATGGGCCTCCCTGATCTTCCTCATGGTCTCCAAACCCTGCATCTCTGGTATCTCAAGGTCAAGGAGGATCATATCCACAGGGAATCGCCGCAGTTTGGCCAATGTGATCCGGCCGTTGGACGCGGTGTCCATCACCGCTGCACCAGGAATATCCGAGACGATTCCGGAGATGAGGTTCCGATTGGCCTCTTTGTTGTCGACAATCAATATGTTCAGGTTTTCGTTCAAAAGATGTTCGCCCCTTTGATGGATCCATTGCCAGTGGGCCGTTTTCCGTGGGTCGGTGGCCCGTTGGATGGACAACGGACTAAAACGTCGTTTTGAGAAAATCCTCATCTGAGGTTTTGGCAGATGAGGATGGGCGTTTCGGTTCAGGCGCGGCAGAGGGGGCTTTCATCTCAAAGCCCAACATGCTCAGTTTCTCTCGGACCGCCTTTTCTGTGAACGGCTTGATGATGTAACCGCTCACCCCACTCTGCATGGCCTTGACAACCGTTTTCATTTCAGAGTCGGTGCTGACGATCAAAAAAGGTATCTTTTTCAAAGCGGGATCGAGTCTTACCGCTTCGAGGAGTTCGATCCCCGACTTTGCCGGCACACCGGGCAACGGGGCCGGCATATGCACATCCGAGATGACCAGATCGAAAGTCGTTTTTTTCAGATGGCTCATCGCCTCATAACCATCCTCCGCCTCGACCAGATCGGTGAATCCAAGCCTTTTCAGGATGATCGACATGGCCTTCCTCACGGTCGGCTGATCATCCACAACAAGAATTTTCATTAGGCTTTGTCTCCTATGTAAATCAAGTTTAAGAGTTTGTGAGTTTGTGAGTTTGTGAGTTTGTGAGTTTGTGAGTTTGT
>JAOZRQ010000455.1 GCA_029940115.1 Desulfobacterales bacterium | reverse complement strand
GCTCATTTGGGAAGTGCAGACCACTTTTCAGACAAAATGAAGGATGCCGAAACCCGGCTTTTTCTTGCATATGTGGAGCCGGCCCATTTGGGGAAAAAGCCGGGTTTCTCGCCCGTCCACAATTTTTTGTCCTGTACACAGCCAAAGAAACTGAGTTTTTCCAAAGAATTTGGGTTCTCTCGGACAAAGCTTGATAAAAGCGTCAGAAACGGTTATGCTGACAATTATGTTTTGGGGACCTTGATCATCGTTTGGACCAACCTTGCCCGGCTTGGATTGCCAAATCCAGGCCGCCCGCCGGATTTGGCAATCCGGCGGGAGCAGGGTGGCCGAAACGATGATCAAGGCCTGTTTTGGGAAACCCCCTGTGGACTTCGATTTTAAGGAAATCACTCAGATATGCAGTCAAAACCCAACCGATTCATCCCTTATGGAAGGCATCAAGTTGACGAGGATGATATCGCGGCCGTGGTGGATGTCCTGCGGTCAGATTGGCTGACCACCGGGCCGAAGGTCGCGGCCTTTGAGCGGGCCTTTGCTGATTTCGTGGGCGCAGGGCAGGGGACGGCGGTGAACAGTGGGACAGCGGCCCTTCATGCCGCGGTGTATGCGGCCGGCATCGGCGAGGGGGACGAGGTGATCGTACCAGCAATCACCTTTGCGGCCACCGCGAATGTCGTTGTGCATCAAGGCGGAAGGCCGGTATTTGCAGATGTTCATCCGGACACCCTGCTCATCAGCCCGGCCGACGCGGAGAGAAGGATCACGCCGCGCACAAAGGCGATCATCCCTGTGGATTATGCCGGACAGCCGTGCGATTATGACGCGCTCCGGGATATCGCCAGTCGGCATGACCTGACGCTCATCTCGGATGCCTGTCATTCCCTCGGTGCCGAATACAAGGGAAGAAAAGCGGGAACCATCGGTGATCTGACCGTTTTCAGCTTCCACCCGGTGAAGCATGTCACCACCGGTGAGGGGGGGATGGGGGTCACGGACTCTCCTGAATTCACGGAAAAGATGCGAAGGTTCCGCAATCACGGCATCAATGCGGATCACCATCAGCGAGGGGAGAACCTGACGTGGCAGTATGAAATCACCGATATCGGATACAATTACCGCATCAGCGACATTCAGTGCGCGCTCGGACTGAGCCAGTTGAAGGGACTGCCCGCCCGGATCAGCCGTCGCCGGGAGATCGCTGCCCGTTATGACGAGGCTTTTGCGAAACTCCCCGGGGTGAGTCCGCTGGCCTGCTCTCCCGATGTGTTCCATGTTTATCATCTCTACGTCATCCGCCTGGACCTGAGTGCGTTGAAGGTCTCCCGGGAGCGGATTTTCTCGAATCTGCGACACGCGGGGATCGGCGTGAATGTTCATTATCTGCCAGTTTACCTGCATCCCTTTTACCGGGATCGTTTCGGGTATCAGCGGGGGGAATGCCCCGCGGCCGAAGCGGCCTACGAGGAGATCCTCTCCCTGCCCATTTTTCCGGGCATGGGCGATGAGGATGTGGCTGAGGTTGTTCGGGTAGTTTCCGGGAACCTTTAGTTTTTGCCGATCCGGGTTCGGCGCTGTTGCAAATTTGGACCTTAAATTCGTAGTTCCGCCTTTAGGCGGTGTTGCACCGCCTAAAGGCGGAACTACAAACTTTTTTTGATTTTGAAAGGCGATCCGATTACGGACAAATCCCGCCCGCATGAAAGGCTCCTCATGCTCATGCATGCCCTCTTCTGGAAAGTGGAACACTGCCGCGGGTTGTCTGATGTCGGCCATTCTGAAACGGCATATGCTGATTGATTGCCTGCCCGAGTCTGTGAAGGTTGACATCCTTTGATTTGCAGTTGATGATGTCGCTGAAACCGTTCACGAGGCACCACTGCTTGAAAATGTCATACGGATCTCTTCTGTTTTGGGTTGAAAGCATCATGATTCTCAGACTCCTCAGTTTGGGTTTGCATTGGAAAATCCCGAAGGTCTCTCCAATCCTGACCCGATGTCCCTCTTGCGTATCCGAATCGGATACGCGTGGTTGCCATCTCCTAATGATGGCCTATAATGTATTCCAAACAAAATGTGAAGTCAATAAAGGGGAAAAGGTATTGTGCAGGCGGAAATCCCTTCTTGACGGGTAGGCATATTCCCATCTTGGAAGGCGAGGGATGGATATCAAAAATGCTGATTATAACGCTTGAAGCTTCCCCGCCGGACTGACATAAAATAAGCCTGATTCTAATGGGTTTTTGTGGTTTCCGATATGAACCGCAGACAAACGCAGACAAACGCAGATGAACACATGCGGCCTGTGCGGGAGCATCAGCGTTCATCAGCGTTCATCTGCGGTTTGCAGGAATCAGCCTCATGCAACCACAAAATCCGTTAGAACCAGAAGTAAGCAACTTACGAGAGGATGAGGAGATGAATTTTATAACCGAGACACTTTTGGAATCTTGGCATCTGTTGCTGGAATCGTCGGTTTACATTCTTTTCGGCATTCTCGTGGGCGGATTGCTGAAGATATTTCTCAACCCGGCCACGGTGGCAAACCATCTCGGAAAAGGACGGTTTGCCCCGGTTTTCAAGGCTGCCATCTTGGGCATCCCGATTCCCCTCTGTTCCTGTGGTGTCCTGCCGGCCGCGGCCACCCTCAAAAAACAGGGGGCCAACAACGGTGCCACCATGGCCTTTCTCATCTCAACACCGGAGTCTGGAGTGGACTCCGTGGCCATCACTTATGCCCTGCTTGATCCGCTGATGACGGTGGCCCGGCCCATCGCCGCGTTCTTCACGGCTGCGGCCGCGGGGCTGACTGAGAACCTGCTTCATTCGCCAGCCAATGAAGATGCCATGGATGCGGATCTGAGTTGCCCGGTGGACGCCTGCTGTGACGGGGTTGACTGTCCGCCTGAAGTCCACGCGAAACATCATTCCCTTGCCGAAAAAGTCAAAGCCGGGCTTCGATTTGCATTCACCGAATTATGGGGGGATCTCGCGGGCTGGTTTTTGGTGGGTCTGATCCTGGGCGGGCTGATCACCGCGCTGATTCCGGATGACTTCATGACCCGTTATGTGGGAGGGGGGCTTCTCTCCATGCTCATCATGCTGGCGGTGGGAATTCCGATTTACATCTGCGCGACCGCGTCGACGCCGATTGCCGCGGCCCTGATTCTCAAAGGCGTGAGTCCCGGTGCCGTATTGGTCTTTCTGTTGGCAGGACCGGCCACCAACATCACCTCGCTCACCGTCCTGTTCGGCATTCTCGGCAAACGGGCCACCGCCATCTATCTCGGAATGCTGGCCCTCTTTTCGGTCATCTTCGGGCTGATTCTGGATCAGGCATACATGAGGTTGGGAATCTCCGCACAGGCCGTTGTGGGCCAAGCCGGTGAGGTGATCCCCTTCAGCCTCAAATTGGCAGGGGCGATCATTCTTCTTGCGCTGTCGGTTGGGCCGGTCTGGCACCGTCTGAGGGCCATCTTGAAAACGTCCGACCACCACCACGTCCACGGCACATCCTGCGGTGACGCCTGTCATTCCCGCGAACGCGGGAATCCATCGTCTCATTGACGGAAAGTGGCCATGCCGAGGCCCCGGATGGACGGACGGCCCTCATCCGGGACAGGACGGGGACAGGGATGGGATCGGCCGGAAATGATCCAAAAAGCTGATTTTCATCACCCCAGATTCTGCCTGAGATCCCGGGGCAGGGCGGCCCTTTCTCCTCCCCGAGTTCGGCCTGTTGCCCCAATTGAGAAAACATGGGCATCCTTCATCCATCGGTTAACGGAAGAATGCATGGCGAAGCTGAAAATGTTCTATGCAGACATCCTTGGCAAGTAGTACCGCAAGGAAAAGGGTGAAAACATGGGCATCCTTCATCCATCGGTTAAGTTCACGGGCTCCCTAAATCCGTTATGATCAGAAAAATGGGCAAGTTGTTCAGTCACAAATTTCCTCCTTCAAATTTCGGGATCCCAACACGCCACATAATGCCCTTCCCCGAGTGCCGTCAATTCCGGAAGCGTTTTCTGGCAATCCGCCACCGTCCGGTTGCATCTTGGATGAAACCGGCACCCTGTCGGCGGTGACACGAGGTTGGGGACATTCCCCTCTATGGTGTCCAACTCTCCTTCGTGGGATATCCGGGGCACGGAATTGAGCAGGGCTTGGGTGTACGGATGGCGGGGAGAGCGGAACAGGTCTTTGACATCCGCGACTTCGCACAGATTTCCCGCGTACATGACCCCGACACGGTCGCATGTCTCCGCGACCACTCCGAGATCATGCGTGATGAGCAGCACCGAGGATATCTCTGTCTCCTTCAACTGGCGCAGGAGATCAAGAATCTGGGCTTGGACCGTGACATCCAGATTCGAGGTCGCCTCGTCCGCGATCAGGAGCATGGGGCTGCACGCCAGCGCGATGGCGATGACGATCCGCTGTTTCATGCCGCCGGAGAGATTGTGGGGATAGTGATTCACGATCTCATCGGGGTTCGATATGCCGAGTTTGCCGATGATGTCAATGGAGCGATCCATCGCCTCCTGAATCAGCCGCTTTTCCCATCGTTTCAGAACAGGGATTCGGCTCAGAAATTTCAGGATGAACGCGTCCGGGTTCTCGGCCGCGATCCGGTAAAGGGCCTGCTGGAACTTTTTCAGCAAGGGGGATATCCTGCAATCGGGCGAGGAAATATCTTCGAATATCTTCTTGCACATCTCCTGCCTGCGGTGAAACAGAAAGCTCTCAGCAACCTGTTCCCCCACGCTCATGATCGGATTCAGGGCCGCGTTCGGTTCCTGAAAGATCATGGATATCTGATCCCCCCGCAGGCCCTTCATGTAATTTTCGGATTGCTCAAGCAGGTCAATCGGGGTATCTTCGGCGGTTTTGTCCGATTTTTCGGGGAAAAAAAGGACCTTTCCCCCCTCGATCCTCCCTGGCTCCTGAACAATGCGCATGACTGAACGGACAAAGACGCTTTTGCCACATCCAGACTCCCCCACAAGCCCGAAGGTGACGCCGTGATTCACCGGCAGGCTGACCCTGTTCAGGGCCCTGACGACCCCTTCATAAGTGTAAAAGTTTGTTTCCAGATCAATGGATTCGATAAGTTTGTTCATTTTACCCCTGCCCCTGCCCTACCGTGCCCTGCCCGAAAGGGGCAAAGGCAGAGGAAAGGGCAAGACATAAAAGTTTTTATGCAACTTGATCATCAAGTTTTTTCTGTCATTCCTGCGAAAGCAGGAATCCATTCCCTGACCTGTGCGACATATCTGTTGTTTTCCTGAGTCAAAATCACGTCGCAAATCATCATGCCTCTCCTTTTTTCCCTGAAATCTGTCTGACGCCGTGTTTCAGGGTAATTGCATGATCAGTTCAATTTCCCGAAGAACGTCATCCAATTCCGGAGCGGCCGAAGGAATGACATTTTCCTCACTCCCCTCATGCTTGTGATGAGGATGGGTGGAAAGCCCGAGTTTCCTATGGTGTCCTGTATTGTCATAACGGAAAACCAGCTCTTTTGAAACATTCATGTACTGATAGGCATACATCAGGCGTTCCGCTGTTCCGGCATCAACAAACTCCCGAAAATGCAGAACCGAGGTGTCCCTGAATCTCAGTTCTCCTCGGATGAATCCTTCATAAGTTCCCCTTTTCTCATAAGTGACATTTGACAACTGGACAATCGCATACGAGCTGATGATTTCCTGAATGCTCCGGAAGTAGGATTCAATTCTCAAAACGTATCCCCCTCAATGCCTCGCTCTTTTCAAGAAGCCGC
>JAOZRQ010000454.1:3189-5801 GCA_029940115.1 Desulfobacterales bacterium | reverse complement strand
GATGCTGGATGCTGGATGCTGGATGCTGGATGCTGGATGCTGGATGCTGGATGTTGGATGCTGGATGGCGGGGCATCCCATTCTCAGAAGATTGGCTTGGATCAGGGGAGGGGTGGAGAGATCAAATGGGGTGCCGGCCTCTTGGGCGGTGAGCCGACGAATTTCGGATTCCCGGATCCTTTCGGGAAGTTCCGCCAAGTCCGTGATCGGGAGGTCAAGGCGCAGTTCAGGCAGGATCTCCTGGATCGGTTCTTCCCCTTCCGGCTCTCTGAAGAGGGTTCGCAGGCTTTCATGTCGGCGGATGATTTCACAGAGGCCCTCCGCCATCGCGGGGATGTTCAGATCGCCGCTGATTCGCAGGGCGGTCAGGATGTTGTCGGCCCATCGGCCCTGCTCAAGTCTGTGTGAAAACCAGAACCGGCGCTGGCCAAAGGAGAGTTGCGTTCTCTTTTCTCCGCCGGCTCGTGTGATCCCCGATGCTTGTCCCCGACGTCTTTTCCCCGATAAAAGACGTCGGGGACAAGTATCGGAGAAAAGATGTCGGGGACAGGTCCGGGGCATGACCTCATGGCGGAGGGATTGGATATGGCTGCTCAGTTCCGATACGGTCGGTTGCTCGAACAGGTGGCGCACGGAGAGTGCTGTTCCAAGCGTTTGCCTCAGTTCGGATATGATTCGGGTGGCGTGCAGGGAATGGCCCCCGAGATCAAAGAAGTTGTCATTTGCGCGGACGCTTTTCTGGTTCAGCACCTGCGCCCATATAGACGCGACGATCTCCGCCACAGGGGTGACGGGTGAGGGATGAGGAATGAGGGATGAGGGACGAGTCCCTTGTCCCGGGTCATCGCCTCCGCAGAGGCGTTCTGGGTCGGGCAGGGCATCCCGGTCAATTTTGCCATTGGGTGTGAGGGGGAGGGATGCGATCTGGACGAAGATGGATGGGATGGCATAATCCGGGAGCCTCTCTTTCAGGAAACTTGACATCTGAGACGGGAGACGGGAGACTCGCTCCTCGCCGCTTGCCGCTCCTCGCTCCCCGCTCGCCCCTCGCCCCGGTTCATGAGCTTGTCGAAGGACGCCCCTCGCCACCAGATACGCCACCAACTGCTTGTCGCCATAGACATTCTCCCTTGGAACCACGACGTTCTCCTTCACGCCGGGGTGTTCCGATATCGCCGTCTCAATCTCTCCGAGTTCGATTCTGAAGCCTCTGACCTTCACCTGGTGATCGGTGCGGCCCAAAAATTCGACGGCACCGTCAGGGAGATGCCGGCCCATGTCTCCGGTTCTGTAAAGCCTATCCCCATTTCTCGATGGTGAATGGGGGGTACCGAATGAGGGGAGCTGATGTTTCTCCGCAAACGGGTTGGTCACAAAACGCTCGGCGGTGCGTCGCTCATCTCCGAGGTACCCTTCGGAGAGATAGGGTGTGCGCACATATATCTCCCCTTTCTCACCGATCTCCGCGGGCCGGCCATCGGGGGTCAGCACGGCCAATTGGACGTCCTGAATCCCCTTTCCGATGGGGATGGTTGACCGTTGGCTGTTGACCGTTGGTTGTTGTCCGTTGTCCGATCCAACGGACAATGAACCACCGGCACCGGACAACTGGCCTCCGCCATCATTAAACTCACCAAACTCACCAAACTCACCAAACTCACCAAACTCACCAAACTCACCAAACTCATTCGGAATGACATGGTAGCCGACGGCTTGGGGGGTTTCGGTGGTGCCGTAGAAATTGACACACACGGCCCGGGAGGCGAGTCTTTTGATGCTGTGAATGTCGGAACGGGTCAGACGATCCCCGCCGAAGAAGATGTACCGCAGGTGTTCCAAGGGGGTCCGTGCCCAGTCTTCGCGCATCGGCAACATTGCTCCGGCCATGAACCGGGCCATGGCCGGGGTCATATGGGAGATGGTGATCTCTTGTCGTCTGAACCAGCGAGTCAGGCGGTCCGGGTCGTTCAAGTCATCTGGATCCGGAATGTGCAACGCGGCACCAATCACCAACGGCGAGAAGATGTCCCTGAGCAACGGGTCGTGGGCAAGCCCAGATATCATGCTGAAACGGTCCGTCTCATTGAAATCGAATGTCCGGGTATGCCATTCGAGGAAATGCGCCAAGGGTCTATGGGTTCCGAGAACGCCGAGGGCCTCGCCGGTTGTTCCCGATGTGAAGGCCACATACGCGGGATCATCGGGCGAGGGGCAAGGGGCGGGGGGCGAGCGGCGAGCGGCAAGCGGCGAGGGGTGATACCCTTGGCCGCTTGCTCGTGGCCGCTTGCCCCTCGCCCCTCGTCCCTCGCCCCCATTTAACAGGGCATTTATGGCGGCTTTTTCGGAGGGAACCCTGATGTGACATACCCGGGCATTCTCTTTCAGATAGGCATCCAATTCCCGGGACAGGGGGGCGTCCCCCTGAAGATTCAGCCATGCCCGGGGGGCCGCTGTGTTGAGACAGCGGATCAGTCGCTGGGGCGGATAGGCCGGATCCAGAATGACAAACCCGGCACCCGCCCTGAGAACACCGAGCATCGCCCATATTAGTGACGCACGCCGATGGGCGTATATGGCGATGAGGTGGGGCGAGGGGGGGGGGGGGGGGGGGG
>JAOZRQ010000454.1:0-3179 GCA_029940115.1 Desulfobacterales bacterium | reverse complement strand
CCGGTGGCCGCTTGCCCGGGGCCGCTTGCCCCTCGCCCCTCGCCCCTCGCCCCCTGACCCCTCCACCAATGCCCTCGGCATACAGAGCATTCGCCAACCTGCGGGAGAGGGTCTCCAGTTCCCGATAGGACCATACGTCACAAGCATCTGTCAGAGCGGGCGCATCCGGTCTCTTTCCAGCCTGCTCCTCAAACATCTGACAGACTGTGCGTTCGCCTCCGGAATTCAAGGGTAGCGTCAGATCCGGAAGGCATCTCTTTGTCGTCTTCTTACTCATTCATCTTCCTTTCCGTTGCCTGTTTCCTGTTGTTCGTTGGGTGTTGTCCGACCCAACCTCATCTTCATCCTTCACCCTTCACCCTTCATCCTTCACCCTTCATCCTTCAAGCCTCATCTCTCGCCAAAATACCAGTCTCGGATGTGCTGACCGCCCATTGCCATCTGATGCCATCCTTTCACCCGCTGATTCACGAGGCAATGCGAGGTCTCGAAATAGATGGGGACCACCGCGGCCGCATCTCGGCACAGTATCTGCTCGGCCCGACTGTAAAAGGACTTTCTCTTTTCCGGGTCCGCCTCACTTTGAGCGTCATTCATGAGTTGGGCGAACTCGGGGTGGTCCCAGCCGATGTAGTTCGCGGACCGGAGGGGATGAAACTGCTCGTTGAGAAAGTTGTTCGCATCTGGATAGTCCGCGACCCATCCGAATCGGAACAGATGGGGTTTGTCTGGAAGGTCCATGAGCCTCACATACTCATCCCACCCCTTCTCCACCAGCTCGACATGGATGTTCAGATAATGTTCCAGGCCAATCTGGATCGCCTCCGCGATGGGGCGGTGGGTCTCGGACGCGTTGAACAGGAGCGATATCTCAGGAAACCCCTCGCCGTTGGGGTAGCCGGCCTGGGCGAGCCAAGAACGGGCGCGTTCCGGATCAAAGGTGATGCCGACCCGGCTCGCGTCCTCAGGGGGAACCGCGCCGAAGATCGGCGGTCGGGTGAACGTCCTGGCCGGCTCCTCCCCCCCCCTGGTGATCAGCTGGATGAGCAGATCACGGTCAATCGCGGCGGAGATGGCTCTCCGGACCAGGGGATCGTCGACCGGGGGACGTCTCGTGTTGAACGCATACGCATAAGTGGCAAACCTCGGCTCACGTGAATAGGCCTCATGCAGCATCGGGTTGTTTTTGATGCGGGGCACCGCGCTCAGAGGGAGCCTCAGATAATTGCCGCCCATGACATCAAGTTCGTTGTTCTCATACATCGCCAGACCGATGGAGCTTTCCGGGATGACATAATAGCGCACCTCCGGAATTGAGACCCTCTCTGCTTGGTAATAGAGGGGATTCCGCCTGAGGATCATCACCACGCCCTTTTCCCAGGCAACCAGCTGATAGGACCCATTGCAGATGATGTTCTCAGGCTCGGTCCATCCCTCCCCGAACATCGCCATCGCCTGTTTCGGCAGGGGCCGATAAACCCACAGACCGGCCATTGCGGGGAAGTATGCGGCCGGATGCACAAGGCGAAACTCGACGGTGTGATTGCCCACCGCACGGACGCCCACGGTCGTCTCGTCGGTGATGGCCCCGGTGTTCAACGCCTCGGCGTTTTCAAGGATGTAGAGCATATAGGCATACGGGGAATCCGTCTCTGGTTTGAGATTGCGGCGGATGGCCCATGCCACATCGTGCGCGGTGACCGGGGTGCTGTCTGTCCAGATGACATCATCGCGCATCTCGAAAGTGTAGGTCATGCCGTCCGGACTCACGGTCCAGTCTGTGGCGAGTTCGGGAACTGGCTCATACGTCTCTTCGTCGAAGTCGGTGAGACCGAGAAAGAGCTGTTCGGTGATCTCAATGGAGATGTCGTCATGGGTCCGACCCGGATCAATGGTCGGGATGACCCCCTCCACCGGCAGCCGCAGGGTGAAGTCCTCCACATAGTCGAGGAGGCTCACCTTGCCATCCGATTTCTGGGGGAGATACTTGAACGAGCCGTTGACCACCTTTTTGAAAAAGATGGGCTTTCCGGTAATGTCTCCGGTGCTCGTGAACGAATAGGTCCCGGTGACGCCCGGCCAATCCTCCATGAATTTCAGGGTCGTGGCCATGACGATGGGCACGGTGGAGCCACTCCTCTCAATGGCGGCACTCAGGACCCGGACCGCGTCATAGCCTTGGGCGGCCCATGTGTCCGGGCTGATTCCGAACCGCGATTCAAATCGCTTGACAAACTCCCGGGTGGCTTTTCGGGGCAGATCGGGATTGAACACGGTGGAGACGATGGTTCCATTGCTCGCCCGACCCGCGGCCGTCACCAGCTTCAGGGTGTCGAGGTTGTCTCCGCTCAGAATCGGCATTCTGAGATCCATGTCCCGTGCCTGCCGGATGAGGTAGGCGGACGCGGGCAACCCGCCGGCGATGAAGATGCAGTCGGGCGTGAACTCCCGCTTGATCGTGGCGAGCATGGACCGGAAGTCCTTCTGGTCTCTGAAAAAGGAGCGAGTGCTGAGAATCTTCATCTCCAGCCTCACGGCCTCCTCATGGAATATCTCCGCGAGACGCCTCGCCACGGGGTGTCTCTGGTAAAAGATCACGATCTGCCTGAATTTGCTGGCGTGGGCCCGTTTGGCCAGCTGGCGTCCGGTCTCCTCATCGGTGGGGATGTTTCTGAAGGTGAACTCACCGCCGTACCGGGTCAGGTTCGGATGGGTTGAACCGGGGGAGATGAAAAGAATGCCGTGGTGATTGTAGGTGATGGATGTCGGAATGGCGATGCTCGACCATCGGTTCCCGATCACCGCGACCACGTCCGGGTTCCCTGCCAATTTTGTCGCAACGTGCTGGGCTTGGCTCAGGGAACCTTCGTCATCATAAAAAAGCGGTCTGATCCGCCTCCCAATCAGCCCCTCCGCATTGATTTCGGAGACGGCCATGCGGACCCCATTCACGAAATGGGTGGGTGACACGGATGTGTCAACGATCCCGATGACGATGTCTCCTTGGGCCGCGGCGGCCCGCTCCGCCCGCTCGCCTGAAGATGTGCCACCGCAGGAGAGAAGGGTTGAGGCGATGAGGATGAGTATGAGGGCTGATTGTCGGTTGTCCATTAGGTGTGAACTTGGGGTAAGTACCCGGCCAAAAGTTTTCCGGGATTTTTCTTGGGAGGACAACTCCC
>JAOZRQ010000453.1 GCA_029940115.1 Desulfobacterales bacterium | reverse complement strand
ACGACATTGAAACCCGCTTCACATATCATCCCCCGAAAGGTGATCAGGCGGAGCGGTACAAGTTTATCAGGACTTTTGCGAAAGAATTTGCTCTTGATATACAGGAGAATTGCCCAGACAGCCGGGAGAAGTCCCTTGCTATCACCAAGTTGGAAGAGTCTGTGTTTTGGGCGAATGCGGCTATTGCGAGGAATGAATAACCGATTAACCCCGTAGTTTAAAATTTAAAGCACCCAACACGAGCACCATAAGGGCCGGTTGGTTTCACACAGAGCAAAATCCTGTGTGTGACTGATCGGCCCTTTTTTTCGTTTTAAGCCAACGTAAAAGGCTCACCAAACTTCGGCACCCGCGTTGCCGATATCCACGCGGACCGTCCAGGGTCAGAGGACGTAAAAGGAGACGACATGGTAGAGGCAGCACAGAACACGGAAACCACAGAGAGCGCAGTGCAGGACCAGGCTTCCAGCCCGGGTGATCAGGTTTTCACGCCGCAGGACATGGAAGGCCACGACAAAATTGGCGAAGAAGGACCGGCAGAGGTCAACCTGCCCCCATTGTTTGATGAAGAGGAAACCGTTTCGGCGGAGGACCTCCAGGGGGAAAGTGATGACCAGGGCGATGAAGCCCCCAAGGAAGATGGCGAAAAAGCGTCAGATCCGAAAAAGAAAGCGGCTCCGGATCAGCCGAAAGACGATGAAAAAGCTGATTCCAAGGAAGATAAGGAGCCCGAAGGCGATAAGAAAGACGCCTCGGACGCCAAACCGCCAGCCGGAATGGTCCCAATAGGTGCGCTACACGAAGAAAGGGCCAAGCGGCAAACCCTTTCATCGGAAATCCACACCCTCAAGGCACAAATGGCCGCCATGAAAGCAGGGCTGCCCGAAGGGGCCGACACGGATACGGGGGTCCCGAAAGACTTCAAAGTCCTAACGGATGATGAGTTCTCGGAACTGGCCGACGACGATCCCGGCGCTGCGGTGGTTTACCAACGGCATCTGCAGAAGCATGTGGAGGCCAAAACCGCCAAGGCCCTGCAAGAGCAGTCAGAGCAAAACACCATTGATCGAAGCCTTGAGGCCATGACCAAGGTCGTGCCTGGGCTGTTTGATGAAAACAGCGATGTCAACCAGCAGTTGACAGCCTTCGCGGTTAAGGCGGGCCTGGACGATGAACGGGTAATCGGCATCGTCACAGATCCTAAGACACGGATTGTTGACGAAAACGGAAACGCGCAACTCCTGGGAGAAGGGGCCGTCAAGGTCCTCTCCCTCTTGAGCAACCTCTACCAGCAATCTCAAGGGCAGGACACGGACACGCTCCGTAAGGAGATTGAAAAAGAGGTGAGCGCAAAATTGATGAAAAAATTCAAGGCCCCAGGGTCCACTGACGGTCATGCCAGCATTGCCGATATTCCCGGTTCAGCCGGGGAAGAGCTTGGCAGGGAAATTACAGAGGACAATTACCATAAGTTCTCGCGGGATGACCAAAGGCGATGGCTCGGGGGATAAATAGAAAGGAGCCTAGACAATGGCTGCAACAGAATTCGGATTAAATCATGATCTCGCTGTCAAACGGTGGAGCACCAGCCTCGCTGTTGAGGCAGAGGTGAATCAGTATTTTCGGAAGTTCATGGGAACCGGCGATGACGCCATGATCAAGGTCCTGAAAGACCTGAACAAGGGGCCCGGGGATAAAGTCACCGTGGGTCTCAGGATGAAACTGACCGGAGACGGGGTTGAAGGCGACAACATCATCGAAGGGACCAGCGCAGAGGAGGCCTTGAGCTACTTCGCGGATTCCCTTTTCATCGATCAGCGGCGTAAGGGGACCAAGAGCAAAGGCAAAATGAGTGAGCAGAGGGTTCCCTATAACCTTCGCGCGGAAGGCCGTAACGCCCTGTCTGTATGGTTTGGAGAGGACTATGACCAACAGATCATGATGGCACTCGCGGGAGCAAGGGGTGTTGACACGACTTTTCACGTCCCCACCAGCTTTACCGGCAGGGCTCAGAACACCCTGACCGCGCCGGATTCGGCCCACCTGGTTTACGGTGGAGACGCTACCGCCAAAAACGATGTGGCAGCGGCCGACATCATGGAGATTGCCCTGGTTGAGCGGCTTGTTGCCAAGTGCGAAACCCTGGACCCCATGATTATGCCGTTCATGATCAACGGGGAAAAGAAATATGTAATGCTGATGCACACCTATCAGGCCTATTCAATCCGTACCGCAGCGTCAACCAACGATTGGATTGACATTCGAAAGAACACGGACGGTCAAAAATCCCTGATCTACCAGAATTCTCTCGGAGAATATGCCGGAGTGATCCTTCACAAACACCGCAACGTAATCCGGTTCAGCGATTACGGGTCAGGGGCTAACCTTGAGGCGGCAAGAGCCCTCTTCCTGGGCGCTCAGTCTGCAATGATCGCTTGGGGTCGCGGTGGCACCTACGGCCGGTATTCCTGGAATGAGGATAAGGATGACCGTGGGAACGCCCTGGCGATCACGGCCGGGTCCATCTACGGCGTCAAACGATCCATCTTCAACAGTAAAACTTACGGGTCCATCGCGGTTGATACCTACGCGGCTGATCCTACCTAATTCTTGAGAGCCTGATGCCGGTCATCCCGGCGTCAGACCCTCAACCTTTGAGAAAGGAGTAAAACAATGGCTGCTGAAACCGTACAAAGCGATGCAGTAAAATCGGATGTTATGCCGGATCACTCTGTCCCGGCTGGAATTGTCCTGTCCAGAACGGGAACTTACGTGGCAACCGCCGAGTTGGATGCAAACTCAGTTTTAGAGATGGTCCCGATTCCCGCGGGTGCTCAGGTTCTTGACATCATCCTTAAAACCTCTGCCCTTGGGGCAGGCCGAACCATTGACGTGGGGGACGGTGGGGATATTGACAGGTTTGTTGATGGTGGAGACGCTTCCGGCGCCGCAGTATTCCGGCTCTCGGCTGCCGCGGGGTTGAACCATGAATATGCCGCCGACGATACCATTGACATCAAAGTTCTGGGTGACACCTTCCCGGATGAGGCCACGGCCACTGTGATTGTGTTCTACAAGATGGAAGGCGGGATTGCTGACGAGACGTAAGATTCCAATTAGCTGGCTTTAAAAAGAAAAGCGGGGAGTGATTTATTCCCCGCTTTTGAAAGGATTCATCATGAGAAAATTAAGATACCTGGGCCGGAAGCCCCTACCGATCAGTCTTGAAATGCCCTGGCTGTCTGAACCGGTAACCATTGATGGTGAAGGGTTGTGTTTATGCCCGGACATGGACGCTGAAGGCCTGCTGAAAACCAACCCCAATATGTTTTTTGACATGGGGGAAGTGATTGAGGCTAAATCGCCCATTGAAGTGCCTACGGCAACTAAACCGATGCCAACGCGGAAGAAGAAAGCCAAAAAGGAGTAAACCGACATGGCAACCATTACCGGCACAAACATTGTCGACCGCGCCGCCATTGTCCTTCAGGACACAACGGGGGTCAGATGGCCGCAAGATACCGAGTTGCTACTATGGCTGAACGATGGGCAACGGGAAATTGTACTCAGGAAACCTGACGCCTACGCGCAGAACGAAACCGTAGCGCTTGTGGGCGGGACAAAACAGACCATTCCCGCAACCGGTATACAGCTTCTTGACGTGATCCGGAACATGGGCACAGGTGGCTCAACGCCCGGTAGGGCTATCACGCGCATTGACCGTGAGATCTTAGATGAACAGCGGCCGGATTGGCATTCATCAACAGCCAATGCCGAAAGCAAGCATTATATGTTCGACACCAGGGACCCGAAGCACTTTTATGTGTTCCCGCCGCAACACGCAACCCCGGGAAAGGTGGAAATGGTCTATGCCGCATCTCCAACAGATCTTTCCGCGCTTTCGTCAACTATTACCCTGGATGATATCTATTCAGGCGTCCTTTTGGATTACATCCTTTACCGGGCTTACTCTAAAGATGCCGACCTTACGCCTTCAGCGCCACAACGGGCGGTTTCGCATTACAACGCTTTCATGGCGAGCTTGGGGGCTAAGAGCCAGATGGAATTGATCACCAACCCGAACGCCTACGACTTTAAAGAAGCTCAGGAAGCCAAGGCTGTGGGGCGGGGGCAGTAGGCCATGAGCTACACTCTGGAAAACTTCTACAAATACATCGCTCCTGATGTCAACGAATGTCCCATGCCGGTTGTGGAAGACGCTGTAAGGGATGCCATTATCACATTCTGTCAACGGTCGTCTTACTGGCGATTGTGGCTTGAGGATCAGATTTCGGTTTCTCAGGATGATGAGTCCGTGGAGTTGGAATTGCCAAAGAACACGCGGCTTGTGGATGTCTTGGGGATACAAAAAGTGCACAGTGACGGGGCTTACGGGGATTATCTCGATAAAGGCTCCTACGTCTATGCCGGATTTGAATCGACGCCTCAGATTCTTTTCAATGTCCCGGCAGATGAGGATTTTGATGCCAGAGTAAGGGTTGCTCTCAGACCGGATATTGACACCGACACGGTACAAGATTGGGTTTACGAGGATTTCAGGGATGTGATTTGTCATGGGGCCAAGTACCGCCTTCTGAGTATGCGCTCTAAGGCCTGGTATGCCCAGGCTGAAAGCGAGTTTTACAGGCGGCATTTTAAGGATGCTATCAATCGGGCTGCTGCTTTGGTGGCCCTTGAGAGCGTCAATACCCTCGCGCCAAAGCAAACGGGGTACATCTGATGGGTTTTGATATCGCTAAGGTCAATATGTATATCCCCCAGGGTGCGACTTACGGGCATAGTTTCCTGTATCGCAACGAGGATGATGATTCGATTATTTCCCTGAACCACTATACGGCGCGTTTGCAGATCCGGGCCAAAACCGCAGACACAACCACGCTATATGAAGCGACAACGGATGCAGATGACGGCCTAACCATTACCGGGGCTCAAGGGTTGGTTTACCTGGAAATCCCTGCCGCCACAACCACGGCATGGACATGGACGAAAGGCGTTTATGACTTAGAAATCATATCGCAATCGGGGAAGGTTTCCCGTATCGCCCAAGGGTCCGTAAAGGTTTCACCAGAAGTAACACGATAAAAGGAGATCAATAAAATGGGTGCTTTTTCCGATTACCTTGAAAATGAAATTTTAGACCATGTTTTAAACAATGGACGGGCTCTGACGTTCACCCCGCCCGCAACCCTTTATATCGCGCTTTTCACTTCAGATGGCGGTCTGGAGAACAACACTGAGGGCAGCCAAACGGAAGTATCCGGGGGCGCGTATGCAAGGCAGGCCCTCAATGGCTCTGCTAATTATTTCACGGTCGCAGCAGCCGGGGCAACGAGCAATTTCGCAGACATCGAATTTCCGGTAGCAACAGCCGATTGGGGAACCATTACCCACATGGCGATTATGGACGCTCTGACGTCCGGCAATGTCCTTATCTGGGGCCTGCTCAAGAACGCGGCCGGAGCAACTACGACCAAGCTCATCGAAGAAGGTGATCAATTCAAGTTTACGGCCGGGAACCTTGACATCAGCTTAGATTAAGAAGCGGGAGAAATAGATGTCAATCGGCAACGCCATAAATAGCCTGCCTATCGCCTATGCTCCCGTAAATGGGACGGGGCGAAAGGTTGCTTATGCCCTGTCGCATCAAACCGTTTCTTCAACGATTGGTGCCCTGCCGTCTGTAACTTCTCACGCACTTCTTGAAATGGAGGTTTCGGTTGAGGAATCATTCAAGCCTTTGCGGTTGACTGATTGTCAGATGGACGCATTGACCGGAGCCGTTGA
>JAOZRQ010000452.1:5553-5821 GCA_029940115.1 Desulfobacterales bacterium | reverse complement strand
TCGCCTCTCGGCGGTGTCAGACCGCCGAGAGGCGGAACTACAAACTGATGAAACATGGCAGTCAGGAACATTTTTTTGTAAAAAATTTTAACATTCTTATACATTATCATATAAAGATGTCACCTAATTATGAGCCACATGAATTTGGAGATGAGGCATCGTGTCAGACATTTTTTCATAAAAATTTTTAACATTTTTATACATTTTTATATAAAAATTGGTTTACACTTCCCAAAAGTTTGTAGTTCCGCCTCTCGGCGGTGTGACT
>JAOZRQ010000452.1:0-5516 GCA_029940115.1 Desulfobacterales bacterium | reverse complement strand
CGAGAGGCGGAACTACAAACTTTTCATAAATGATGCCAAAAATTGGCATAACCATGATCGCGCCTCTGCCAGAGGCATGGGATCATTAAGAGAGAAACCCGGTTTCGCTTCTGAAAAAATGGGGCGGTCCTCCTTTGATGAGGTGACACTGAAAGAGAAACCGGGTTTCTTTAACTTAATGGCAATGGATAAGCAGTTATCAGATATGCGTCATCTGGTCAAGCGAGGTTTCTGAGATGGGCAAACAACGATCCCCCGAACAGTTGGCCAAATTTTTGTCCTATATTCTGGAGCGCAGGCCTGACGAGTTCGGCCTGATCTTGGATCAGGACGGCTATGTCAAGATAAAGGAATTGCTGAAGGCGGTCGGCGAGGTGGAGGGGTGGCGCTATGCCCGCCGAGGGGCCATTGAGGAGGTGAGGGTCACCTTGCCGAATCCCCCCATTGAAATGGACGACCATCGGATCCGCGCCAAAAACCGGGACCGCCTGCCCAAACAGGGCCTTGCCACCGACCTTCCCAAGCTTCTTTACACCTGTGTCCGAAGGAAGGCCCACCGGGTTGTCCTGGAAAAAGGGATATTTCCCCAAGGATACCCCCAAGTGATCCTCTCATCAAACCAGAAGATGGCAGAACGGATGGGGAGACGGGCCGACTCGTCTCCGATCCTCCTGACCGTCCAGACCCGGGCATCGGCAGACGCGGGGGTTGTATTCCATCAAGCAGGGGAGACCCTTTTTCTCGCCGATTTCATCCCTTCGGACGGCTTCACCGGCCCGCCTATCCCCAAAGAGAAGGCAGAGATGAAAAAACCGGAACCAAAGACGCCAGGGAGCTTTTTTCCTGACCTGACAGAAGACAAGGAGCGTAAGAAACAGAACCGCAAAAAGGCCGCCAAGGAGAAGGACAAAAGGCGGATGAGACGGGAAAAACAAAAAATGTGGCCCGGTGAATAATTTTTTAAAATTTCTCTTGACAAGCTGATTTTTGCCTGATATAAAGGGTCTCAGTTTTTGGGCCGTTAGGCAGAGCAATATGGCCCAGTAAATATTTTTTTATTTTTTCTTGACAAGCTGATTTTTGCTTGATATGTAGGATTACAGTTTTTGGGCCGTTAGCTCAACTAGGCAGAGCAACTGACTCTTAATCAGTAGGTTGAAGGTTCGATTCCTTCACGGCCCACCACAAAAAAGGACTTAGCTTGAAGGCTAAGTCCTTTTTTTGTTTTGTGGAAAAAGAAACCCGACTTTTCCCGAGTGGGCCGACTCCCTGCCAGAAAAAGCCGGGTTTCTTCTTTGGGAGAAAAGAAACCCGGCTTTTTTCCAAACGGGCCGACTCCCTGCCAGAAAAAGCCGGGTTTCTTTCCCCGCTCATTTTTTGTCCTGCACACAGATTTTTTCCCTTGAGCCAAAAAGTTCGTAGTTCCGCCTTTAGGCGGTGGCGCGCCGCCGAGAGGCGGAACTGCTACACCAATTCGTAAGTTCGTCACCCCCTTCCGCTCCCGCCGGATTGCCAAATCCGGCGGCAATCCGAGCCGATCAAGGGGGTACGAATTTGAAAAGTGATGTACTACGAACTTTTCCACTCATTTTTTTTGTCCTGCACACAGATTTTTTCCTTGAAAAAAAGGCCTTTTTTCTGTAGAGAATAGGGAAGATAAAAGGGATTGAAAGACATCCTTGACATCCTTGACATTTACAGGGTTACATTTTTTAAGCCAAAAAGTCCGCCTTTAGGCGGTGGCGCGCCGCCTAAAGGCGGAACTGCAAACAGGCCAAAATGAAAGATGCCCAAAAAGTTCGTAGTTCCGCCTTTAGGCGGTGGCGCGCCGCCTGAAGGCGAAACTGCAAACAGAAAGGATGAAGCATTTATCATGTCAACAAAGACAACGGTGATAGGCGCTGGCCCCGGAGGATATGTCGCGGCCATCCGCGCGGCCCAACTCGGTGCCGAGGTGACGGTCATTGAGCGGGACAATGTCGGGGGAACCTGCCTGAACTGGGGATGCATCCCCTCCAAGGTGATGATCACCACCGCCGAGTTGCTGGAGAAGCTTCACAGGGCAAAGGAGTTCGGCATCGCGTGGGAGGGGAAGGCCGGCGTGGACATGGCAGCCCTGATGGCCCGCAAGGAAAAGGTGATCCAAGCGCAGTCCAAAGGGATACTCGGGCTGTTCAGTCATCATAAAATCCGATACATCAGGGGGGATGCGTATCTCAAAGCGCCTGGTCTGGCGGCCGTCAGGCCGCTTTCTGGTGCGGATCAGGGAGATGGGGAGACCGAGGTCCCTTGGGACAGGTTGATCCTTGCCCCGGGCACCCAGCCCTTCAACATGCCGGCCTTCCCCTTTGACGGGGAAAAGGTCATCTCCAGCAACCATGCCCTAAACCTGAGACAAGTTCCCGAGTCGGTGGTGATTGTCGGGGGCGGGGTCATCGGGTGTGAGTTCGGATTCATCCTGAGCGCGCTCGGGGCAAAGGTGACGATAGTGGAGGCCCTCTCCCGCCTGCTTCCCCTGCCCTCGGTGGATGAGGACTGCTCCAAGGTCCTTCAGCGTGAGATGAAGAAGCGCAAGATCAATTTCATCGTGAATCGGACGGTGGAACGGGTTGAAGATATTGGCGGAAAGCTGAACATCACCATCGGCCCCTCTCCGTTTCTGGAAAACCCGTCTGAAAAAGACAAAAAGCCAATGACCGCCGAGGCGGACCAGATACTGGTCTGCATCGGGCGCCAATCGAATGCATCGGATATCGGCCTTGACAAGATCGGCGTGAAGGTGGATGAAAGGGGATGGATCCCTGTGAATGAGCGGATGGAGACCCATGTCTCAGGGGTCTTCGCGATTGGGGACGTTCTGGGGCCCGCAAAGATCATGCTCGCGCATGTCGCCTCGGCTGAGGGAATGGTCGCGGCTGAAAACGCGATGGAGGGGAGCGAAACCATGAATTATGACGTGGTCCCGGGCGCGATATTCACCGTGCCGGAGGTCGCAAACGCGGGCCTGACCGAAGCCGAGGCAAAGGAAAGGGGATATCAGGCCAGGGCCGACAGCGTCCTCTTCCGGACCATCGGGAAGGCCCAAGTCATCGGGGAGATCGCGGGCCAGGCAAAGATCGTGTCCGACGCGGAGACCGGAAAGGTGCTGGGGGTTCACATCATCGGGCCCCACGCGACCGACCTGATTGCCGAAGGGACCCTCGCCATCCAAGCCGGATGCACCGTGAAAGATATCGCCCAAACCATCCATGCCCATCCCACCCTCGCGGAGATCATGCTCGAAACATCCCTCAAGGCATTGGACAGGTCATTGCATGGGTGAACGTGAGGCGTGAGACATGAGGCGTGAAACGTGAGGCGTGAAACGTGAGGCGTGAAACATGAGGCGTGAAACGTGAGGCGTGATCCGCAGATGAACGCAGACAGACGCCCACGGCCTGTGCGGCCGGTCAGGGTGCGGGAGCATCGGCGTTCATCCGCGGTCTGCAGGGATCACAGCTGTCTGAAATCCTATGCAACCACAAAATCCGTTAGAATCAGAATTATGACATGGCCCGGGCGCGATATTCACCGTGCCGGAGGTCGCTTGGCCATCATTACCACTTAGGAACGGCGACCAAACAACTTGCCCATTTCATCTGTCGCCTGCCAATGCGGGCGAACGGTCTGTTCATCCAAATGGGAAAGTTGTTTGGACCCGATTCCTTACTTACCTAACAGAGGTAATCTTAATGAACAAAATCGCAACAAGCGTTATCGTATGTGCTGGAATTCTTCTTTTCAGTGTCATGGCAGCCATTGCAGATGACATGACGCTGAATGGCAAGGTCACCATTGATGAGAATGAGTTGCGTGAGGTCATCAAAAAGGTGATCAAAGAGAATCCAAAGCTGATTCTCAACACCATCAACACCTATGTGAAGGATGAGAAGCAACGAAAGCGGGAAGAACAACTGGAGTCGAGTTTCAAGAATCCGATAAAGGATATTGTCGCCACCGATGCCAATCCCTCAGTGGGGCCGAAAGAGGCTGTGATCACCATCGTCGAATATACGGATTTTGAGTGCCCCTATTGTTCAAAAGGGGCGAAAACCGTCAAAAAGGTCCTGAAGAAATACCCTGAAAAGGTCAGGCTGGTATTCAAGAACAATCCGCTTGACTTTCACAAACAGGCCATTCCGGCGGCAAGGGCGGCCTTGGCGGCCAATCGGCAGGGAAAATTCTGGGAATATCATGACCTTCTCTTCAAAAAATCCTCGAAATTGAGTGAAGATCAGTTTGTCAAGTTTGCCAAGAAGTTGAAACTTGACATGGAGAAATTCGACAAGGACCGGAAATCCCCTGAAATAGCGAAGCAGGTCTTGTCTGAAATGGCAGAGGCCAAAAAGCACGGTCTGAAAGGGACCCCCACATTCGTGGTCAACGGGATCGTGATCCGGGGCGCGCAGAAGCTTGATTATTTCTCAAGGGTGATTGATCGGCTTTTGGAGGAGAAAGACTGAAGCTGTAAGCTGTAAATATTGCAGTTTGCAGCTTAGTTCCATGACCGAACAACTTCCCTGCTCCTGCTGGATTGACGAGCACTTTTACCCGGATTTTCAACGAACAGCGGATCTCTGGAAACCGATTGCCAAAAGCCGCCTGATCAAATCCCTGCTCATCCGCTTGCCCGCTTTTCATTTTGACGCCACAGACGATGACAAATGACAGGTGGTAGATGGTCTGGTTGCCGACTCAGGCAAAAACAAGTTGAAAGTGGGCATCTTTCATTTATGGGTTTACACTTTTTTGAGACGAAAAAGTTTGTAGTTCCGCCTTCAGGCGGTGCCGCACCGCCTAAAGGCGGAACTGCAAACTTTTCCCATCCGAAAAGTGCAAACCACTTTTCATATGAAATGAAGGATGCCTGAAAGTGTTCAGGTTCGGATTTGTCAATCCGAACCGAGTGGGATGCCGGATTGCCAAATCCGGCGTTGAAATGGTTCGGATTTGTCAATCCGAACGTGTGTGATGCCCTAAATTTTTTTTTGCATTTTTTTTGCATGAGGACTTGACAAAGGCATCAGCATTGTTTATATTATATTTATCGTTAAGTGGGTTCTTTTTCATTATGGACCATCTCCAGGGGGCGACATGGCTTCGACGGGGATGAAGAAGTTCAGGTTGCATACCGAGTTTCCTGCCTCTCGTAAAACGGCGGGATCTAACATAATCGCAGATGATTATGAATATGCTCTGGCCGCGTAAATAGGCCAGCGTCCTTCCGGCTTTAGCCTGCGGAACCGGCAAGGGCGTCGACTTGCGGGCTAGCTGGTTTCCGGATTCCCGTGCCGGAATCGGCGAAAATCTGACGGGATAGCGTCGCGAGTACCGTGCCTGGAAGGGCCTTGCGAGGCGAATTCCAATTTTCGGGCTAAGTATGTAGATGCCTGTGCGGAACATCTGCGGACATGGGTTCGATTCCCATCGCCTCCACCATTGAAATTTCAAGCTCACCCCACAAAGACCGACAGCAC
>JAOZRQ010000451.1 GCA_029940115.1 Desulfobacterales bacterium | reverse complement strand
ACACCCTCATTGCTTGCGGCACCCTCATTGCTTGCGACACCCTCATTGCTTGCGGGGGATTGGCAAATCCCCCGCCCCACAGCGGTTCGGATTTGCCAATCCGAACCGAGCGACACCCTCATTGCTTGCGGCACCCTCATTGCTTGCGGGGGATTGGCAAATCCCCCGCCCCTCACCGCAGTTCGGATTTTCACGGCACGATATGGGTGCCCTTGCCGTTGATTACAGCGTCTTTGATAAATTCAGGAGCGGTGATGATCACTTCTTCTCCTCCGCCTTTCAAAAAACGCAGGGAAGCCTGGATTTTCGGCAACATGCTGCCGGGTGCGAAGTGTCCCTCTTCGATGTACCGCTCGGCCTCGGCAACAGTCATTTTTGAGATCGTCTTCTGATCCGGCTTGCCGAAGTTGAGGGCCACCTGCTCCACAGCCGTGGAGATGATGAGCAACCCCACGCCCATCTGCCCGGCCAGCAGGCTGGAGGCCAAGTCTTTGTCAATCACCGCATCCAAACCTTCCAGGCCCTTGTCCGTCTGCATGACCGGCATGCCGCCGCCGCCCACAGCCACCACATGATAGCCGCTGTTGAGCAGCGACTCGATTACCGGCCTTTCCACCACCTCGCGAGGTTCGGGAGACGGCACCACCCGCCTGAAGCCGCGGCCCGCATCCTGGACCAGGGTCCAGTCCGGGTAATCCCGGCGGATGTCGGCCAATTGCGCCTCGTCGAAGAATTCACCCACCGGCTTGTTTGGATTCTCAAAGCCCGGATCATCCTTATCCACCAGTACTTGGGTGACTACGGTGACACACTGCCCTGCAATCCCCTTGGTGGCCAGTTCGTTGTTCAGGGACTGCTGAATCTGGTACCCGATGGATCCTTGGGTGTCGGCCACCACGTTGACCAAAGGAACCAGGTGAAGACCGGTTTCCCGGCGGGCCACCTCGGAACGGCGCATGATGAAGCCCACTTGGGGGCCGTTGCCGTGGGAGATCAGCACCTGATACCCCCTCTCGATCAGATCGGCCACATGCCGGATCGTATTCCGGATGGCATGATGCTGATCTTCGACCGTCTGCAAGTCTTTGCTCTTGATCAGGGAATTGCCGCCGATCGCGATGAAAACCAGTTTTTCCTTCATGGGCTACTCCCCTTTTTTTCCCAAGTAGATGAGCGGCAATGCCGCGTAGAAGGCAACACAGCGCACCAGATCGGCTTTCCAGGTCTTCTCATTGGGCGCGTGGGCTTCGGCCTCCTTGCCCGGACCGAAACCGACACACGGAATGCCGAACATGCCCATGATGGAGACGCCGTTGGTGGAAAAGGTCCATTTGTCCACCCGGGGGGCTTCGCCGAACAAGGACGTGTAGGCTGCCACGGACGACTGGGTCACGATATGATCCTCCGGAAGCACCCAGCTGGGGAAATAACAGTCGGTCGGATAGACCAGATCTGTGTAAGAAGCCTTGTCGTAAGTATAAATGGAGACTTCGGCATTGGCCGCTTTGGCTGCCGGAAGGTCCCTGATCTGTTGCAACGCGAGTTCCTTCTCCTCACCAGCGGTCAGACGACGGTCAACGGAGATGATGCAGCCATCAGCCACCGCACAACGGGAAGGTGACGTGTAGAATATTTCCGATACCGTAAGGGAGCCTTTGCCGAGAAAGTCATCGGTCTTCAGGCGGCCGTGCAACTCTTCCAACTCACGCAGGATATGGCCCATTTTGAAGATGGCGTTGTCGCCGCGCTCAGGGGCCGAACCATGGGAACTGACGCCTTTGACCGCCACCTTGATCTCCATCCGGCCGCGTTGGCCCCTGTATATGCCGCCGTCGGTCGGCTCGGTGGAGACGACGAACTCCGGCTTCAACCCCGATTCCTTGACAATGTACTGCCAGCACAGCCCATCACAGTCTTCCTCCTGAACGGTTCCGACCATCACCAAGGTGTAGTCGCCTTCCAGTCCCAGGTCTTTGATGATCTTGCCCGCATAAACCATGGACGCCATGCCGCCTTCCTGGTCGCTGGTGCCGCGTCCGCCGATCAGTTCATCATCCTCAAAGCCCTCATAAGGGTCGAATTCCCAGTTGTCCCTGTTGCCCACCCCTACGGTGTCTATGTGGGCGTCCATGGCAATCAGCGTCTCGCCGCTTCCGATGGTGCCGAGAACATTGCCAAAGGGATCGATTTCCACCTTATCGAAACCGACTTTCTCCATTTCCTCTTTTATCCGCTCGACAACTGCCTTTTCCTGACAACTTTCGCTTGGCAGGCGGACCATGTCGCGCAAAAACCGGGTCATCTCTGGCTTGTAGCGTTCAGCCAAATCATTGATCTGTGCAAAATCTATCTGTGCCATTGGTGCAAATCCTTTCATGTAAATCGCCAGTTGCGTGATGCGTGATTCATGATATGTGATGCGTGATTCATGATGCGTGATTCATGATGCGTGATGCGTGATTCATAATGCGTGACTCGTGATGCGTGACCCGTGAGGCGTGACTCGTGACCCGTGATGCGTGACTCGTGATTCGTGAATTCACGCCTCACGCCTCACGCCTCACGTTTCACGCCTCACGTCTCACGCCTCACGTCTCACGCCTCACGTTTCACGCCTCACGTTTCACGTCTCACGCCTCACGTTTCACGCCTCACGAGACGGATATTTCCCGTGCCAGACAATCTCACGATAATTTTCAGGGTCGGTGACCCCTTCGGTATTGAAAAAAAGCAAGGTGGATTCGGGTCCGATCTCCAATGCCTGTTTAAGTTCCTCAAAGCGGTCCACATTGATCATCAGATCCAGCAGACCGATCCCCACAGGGCCGGATTCGCCTGCCTCAATCCGCGTATCATCTTTCAAAGGATTGGCCAAGATGCGGATCCCGTTGGCGGCCACGAAGTTGTCGCAGCTGATGTATCCGCAAGGAAAATCTCGCAGAATTTCCCAACCGATGAGATTCGGTTCCCCACATGCGAGTCCGACCATGATGGTATCCAAGTCACCGGTGACCGCATGGGGACGACCGTCTCCGGCGGTTGCAGACGCGAAGATGCAGGCCGCGTTGTTCGGCTCCATGATGATGAATTTGGGAAGATGACCTTGGAACTTGTTGACCAAGTAGCCGACCATGGCACCGGCCAATGCCCCCACACCAGCTTGGATGAAGACATGGGTTGGCCGGGTTTCCTTTTGGGCCATCTGATCAATGGCTTCGAGGCACATGGTCATGTAGCCCTGCATGATCCGGAGGGGAATGTCGGTGTAGCCTTCCCAAGCCGTATCCTGAATCATATACCAACCGTTCTCCTGTGCCATACGGCAAGATAGGCGAACCGCGTCGTCATAGTTGAGATCAGTCACCTCCACCTTGGCCCCATGGGATTCTATGTTCTCCACCCTGGAGCGAACGGTACCCTTTGGCATGTAAATGACCGCTTGTTGTGCGAGACGCTCGGCAGCCCAAGCAACACCGCGGCCATGGTTGCCGTCGCTTGCCGTTGTCAAGGTGATCTGACCGATGCGCTGCCGCACCTCCTCGCTCACGAGATAGGTGAAATCCACCTCGTCCAGGTTCATACCCAGCTTTTCGCATATGAGGTATGCCACTGCATAGCTGCCGCCCAGCACCTTGAATGCCTTGAGATCAAACCGCGTGGATTCATCCTTTACGAAAATATCCTTCACCCTCCATGACTGGGCGAGCCGGCTCAGGCGGACCAGATCGGTGGGTCGGTACCCGGGAAGTTGGCGATGGAAAGCCAGCGCCTTCTTGGCCATTTCTTCAGAGAAATCTTTAGGAACGGCCCCTCCCTTGGGTGACTGAACGAGATACTTAACATTAAATTCGGGAATTTCCTTCATTTTGTTTACCTTTCATCTGGGGTTTTTGCCGCTCAGATTTTTTTTGAACCTTAAGTACATTTAAGAAGCTTTTGCACTGAAGCCCGGAATTGTCCTTCATCCGCGTTGAATGCCGCGGTTTCCATCGTTTTAAGAATCGCCGGACAGGCAGAATCAAAGCCTTCGCAGAGGGTCCTCATTTCCTGGATCAGGTCCAGAATCTGCTCGGTGTTGTAGATGGGGATGGTTGCGAACGTCTGAAGTTGTTCAGACAACCGTGTTTTTACGTATTCAGGAAGCGTAGGAACCGCCTCCCTGGCAACTTCAGGTTTCATCGCCTGAGCAGGCACTCCGACCAGAGGGATTCTGACTGAGAAAACCGAACCCTCCCCCAGTTTGCTTTCCAGGCTGATTTCCCCACCCAGCAGGTGAACCGTGTGTTTGACGATTGCCAGACCCAATCCGGCCCCCCCGAATTGGCGGGTGGCGCTGTTGTCCGCCTGCTCAAAAGCTTTAAACACGGACTCTTGCCGATCCGGGGGGATGCCCATGCCTTCATCAATGATCCGGAACAGGACGAAGTCATTTTCCCGGCGTGATCTGAGTTGAACGACTTTGCCCTCAAGGGTGAATTTGATGGCGTTTTCCACCAGATTCCCCAAAATCTGAGTCAGTTTGGCACGATCAGAGCGAATGGCTTCCGGGAGTTGCGGGTCAACATCCCAAGTCAGGGTCAGCTCCTTCTGAAGGGCTTGCTCCTGGTGGTGTTGGAAAAGGTCTTCAATCAGGAGTTCCAGATTCACATCTTCCTCCGGGATTCAGTGAGATATTGGTCGATCCTTCCACTGGCTTTCAGTTGTCTCAGGCCCTTGTTGAAACGCTCGACCATTGTGCTGTTACTGATTCTAACGGGTTTTGTGGTCTGAAGCCGTTTTTTGAACGCAGAGGACGCGGAGAACCGCAGAGATTCGGCTGGGCGACCCTCCGCGTCCTCTGCGACCTCCGCGTTTTTCTGACCGGCTGGAATGACAGAACCGTTAGAACCAGTGCTGTTAAGTCCGATTCTCTTGGAGAAAAGCAGATGATGGGGCGCTGATTTGACCGGCTTTTTGTGATAGGTGAACAACCTGGCCTGCTCCGGCGTGAAATAGCGATTAATGATTTCATAGCCCGCGTCAAGATCATTCGGAAAGATTCGGATTCGTCCTTCCAGCAACTTCTTGAAATTGACCTTGTCATTCGGAGCCCGCTCGACTTTGATCGTTCCGGCCGCCTCAGCAGATTGAAAGGCTTTTCCATAATCATATTTGATGGTGGCACCTATGAAAATCCCTTTCAGATCGCCCATATTCTTCCAATCAAACGGCTCGCTTCTGAGATGGAAAAAGACATATTGGATATCAAGCACGGGCTTACTGATATGAAAAGTTTTCCTTCGTTCGGGTGTGTCAAACCAAAGAAAAGTGCCATCCCATTCCCCGGTTTTCGCGTTTTCCAGAGAACGCGCCCAGGGGAAATAACCGTATTCAACCCTGACTCCTGCCAACGCGAAAGCCTCTGTCACAATCCGAGAGGCAACTCCGTTATATTTCAGATGTTCTGATTGATAAGGGGGCCATTCTCCACTCGCCAGGCGAATGGTCTCCTGGGCAATTGCGCTAACACTGACACAAGAAATCATCATCAGAATTGTTGCTATTTTCATGACTTTCATTGAAGCCTCCTGCGTTTAAAGAGTTTAAAGAGTTTTATGAGTTTAAAGAGTTTAAAGAGTTTTATGAGTTTTATGAGTTTTTGAGTTTCTGAGTTTTTGAGTTTCTGAGTTTTTGAGTTTCTGAGTTTCTGAGTTTCTGAGTTTAAAGAGTTCTATGAGTTTAAACTCACAAACTCACAAAATCAAACTCATCAAACTCATCAAACTCACAAACTCATCAAACTCACAAACTCATCAAACTCACAAACTCACAAACTCATCAAACTCACAAACTCATCAAA
>JAOZRQ010000895.1 GCA_029940115.1 Desulfobacterales bacterium | reverse complement strand
CCATCTGCAGCTCGTGGCTGATTGAAGGAATGCCGCCCGACTCTGCCAACGAGGATGCCTGTGCCATGAGGAATGTCGGATGTCAACAACCTTCCTTCCGGAAAGCGACATTTTTTTTGACATTCCAGGTTTTCCCTGATGCTGAAGGGAATGAGACGCAAGAAGGGCTGCTCAGTCATTGAGGTTGAAAGGCAATGAGTCTCAAATTGTGGAGGTTGAAGGGCAATGGGACCGCCCTTCCCGCACTCCCTTTTGTTGAGCTCTCCCACGCTTGAGCCGGCACCCTGAAAGCCTGCGCTGAAGCCGGGGATTGATTTTGGGACGACGGGATTTGAGGCCCTTCTTGCAAACCATCCTGCAGTTCCAAGGGAATTGGCATGCCGCAGGAAAAAAACTCGGCTTCAGGTTGAGGGGAATGAAGGTCAAAGGAGGAAGCCGGGTTTTGGCACTTACATCCCTTTGATGCCGAGGGGATTGGCAGACCGCAGGAAAAAAACCGGCTTCAGGTTGAGGGAATGAAGGTTGAAAGAAGAAGCCGGGTTTTGGCGCTTACATCCCTTTGATGCCGAAGGGATTGGCAGACCACCGCAGGAAAAAAACCCGGCTTCAGGTTGAGGGAGTGAAGGTCAAAGGAAGAAGCCGGGTTTTGGCACTCAACTTCCCACCCGCAATTCATGTTGCGGGACAAAAGTTGTTTACCAAAAAGCCGGACACAAGTTTTTGCACCAAGTCAAAAAAATGGTGGAAGATGGCGCGTGGGCAACAATCAAACCTGAACCCCACAGAAACCAACTCACAAACTCACAAACTCACAAACTTGATTTACATGGGAGGACTTATGAAAAGCACTGTTCATTTCATGGACCTGAGAGCAACCCCCAAAGAAAATCTTTTCGCGAAGCTCGGAAGATTGCTGGATACGGCAAAGCTCTCAGAAACATTTAAAAAAAGAGACCTTGTCGCGGTGAAGCTCCATTTCGGAGAATTGGGAAATGCGGCCTTCATCCGTCCGGTGTTCCTGCGTGAAATCGTGGAGAGCATAAAAAGCCACGGCGGCAGCCCCTTCCTGACAGATGCCAACACCCTGTACGCAGGCACACGGGGGAATGCGGTCAGCCATCTGAAGACCGCCATCCAGAACGGCTTTGCCTACGCGGTGGTGGACGCGCCCCTCATCATCGCGGACGGATTGAGGGGAAGGACAGAGACCGCCGTTCCCGTCAACGGGAAACACTTCCAAGCGGTTTATGTCGGGACCGAGCTGATCCAAGCCGATGCCTTGATATCCGTGGCCCACTTCAAAGGCCATGAGCTGTCCGGATTTGGCGGCGCGATCAAAAATCTGGGCATGGGCGGCGCGTCACGCAGGGGAAAGCTGGCCCAGCATTCGGGCCTCTCCCCCAAAGTCAACAAGAAGTGCATCGGTTGCGAGGAATGTGTGGATCACTGCTCCCAGCAGGCCATCTCCGTGACGGACGAGAAGGCCGCGATTGATCAGGAGAAGTGCATCGGTTGCGGAGAGTGCATCCTGATCTGCCCCAACGAGGCCATACAGATCCGATGGGAAAAATCCATCCCCACCTTTCTGGAGAGAATGGTGGAATACACT
>JAOZRQ010000894.1 GCA_029940115.1 Desulfobacterales bacterium | reverse complement strand
CCCTGCCGGATTTGGCAATCCGGCAGGAGCGGGAAGTGGAGGTCCCCGCGCTCGTTTCGGTCCCCGCGCTCGTTTCGGTCCCCGCGCTCGTTTCGGATTGACAAATCCGAAACCCTGCCGGATTTGGCAATCCGGCAGGAGCGGGAAGTGGAGGTCTCGGATTGGCAATCCGGCAGGAGCGGGAAATGGGAAATCCGAAACCCCTGCCGAATTGGAAACTCTGGGGATATTTACGCAATTCCCAGCTTGAACTTCAGCGACTTGAGGGTATTTCTCATCAGCATGGTGATGGTCATGGGGCCGACCCCACCGGGAACAGGCGTAATTGAGCCTGCAATCTCCTTGGCCGCGTCAAAATCCACATCGCCCTTCAGGATCGCCACCATCTTGTTGGGATCCTTTGCGCTCGGTTTCTCCCCGACCCGGTTGACCCCCACATCAATCACGCATGAACCCTGCTTGATCCATTCGGGCTTGACCAGTCCCGGAACCCCCGCGGCCACGATCAGGATATCGGCCCGTTGGCAGTGCGCGGCCAGATCCTTGGTGCGGGTATGCACCACCGTCACGGTGGAGTTGGCCCCGGGGCCCTTCTGAAGCATCATGTTGGCAATTGGCTTCCCCACAATATTGGACCGACCCACCACAACGACCTCCGCGCCGCTGGTCTCCACGCCGGCGCGCACGATCATCTCTTGGATGCCCGCGGGGGTGCAGGGCGGAAACCTCACCTCATCCCCACCGATCATCAGCCGGCCCACATTCACCGGATGGAACCCGTCAACATCTTTGTCAGGGTTAATCGCGTTCAGCACCTTCTTTTCATTCACATGCTTGGGAAGCGGTAACTGAACAAGGATCCCGTTGATGGAATCATCATTGTTATATTTGTCAATCAAGGCCAGAAGATCCGCCTCGGAGATATCCACCGGTTGGCTGTCCTGAATCTCGGTGAAGCCAACCCGATGAGCGGTCTTGATCTTCAGGGTGACATAAGAGATGGATGCAGGGTTTTCCCCCACAAGAATGGTCACCAGCCCGGGGACCACCCCGTGCTTCTCTTTGATCTCAGCGACCTCTTTTGTGATTTCCTCAAGAATCGCCTCCCGGATCTCCGTTCCCTTGATAAGTTTTGCCGACATTTTGTCTCCTTTCCTTCATTATGAATTTATGTGATGTGCAACTTCTCTCTTGTCTCTTGCTCTTAATCAAATGGACACGAGCAAGAAAAATGGGCAAGTTGTTCAGTCACAAGTCCTATAATCCCAGAATTGTTCATAAGTCAGTAGGTGCCATTCCGCCTGATTAAACGGATTTAGGGAGCCCGTGAACTTGAACTTATACTTGAACGTGAACTTGAACTTATGCTTGAACTTATGCTTGAACTTGCCCGCAAATAATTCACGCCATAAGCTTGAGAAGTTCTCTTTCTCATGGTTTTCAAAATCCATCTTTATAATCCAATAAAACTTTAATGTCAAGAAAAAGAAACAACTGGAAGCAAGAAACCTAGTTTCCAAGAATTATTAAGAAGGTGTTTGAAAACCCCCCTGTGAGCCCCGCAATGGCGCGGGTTTCCGGGAGATGGCCATCTCCGGTCTGTCCAATCATC
>JAOZRQ010000893.1 GCA_029940115.1 Desulfobacterales bacterium | reverse complement strand
GATTCATAGTGACCACCGAGGCGTGCAACGCGTATCTCTCTTCAAATGGGAAGTTCCCGGAGGGGATGTGGGAACAGGAGAAGGAGGCCCTGAAGACGGTGGAGGCGGCAACCCGCAAGACTTTTGGGGACAGAAAGAACCCCCTGCTGGTCTCCTGTCGCTCGGGTGCCAAATTCTCCATGCCCGGGATGATGGACACCGTGCTGAACATCGGCCTGAACGACGAGACCGCCCAAGGCATGATCGATCTGACCGGAGACGAACGCTTTGTTTACGACGCGTACCGCCGGCTGGTGCAGATGTTCGGGAGCGTCGTGATGGGGGTGCCGGACGAGCCGTTTGAGGACGTGCTCACCGAGGCTCGCCAAAAAGCGGGGGTCGAGTCGGACTCGGAACTGGACGCGGATGCATGGAAGCGGGTGACCGATGAGTTCAAGGCGATTCACCGCCATCGGACCGGCCATGCCTTTCCCACGGATCCGTACGAACAGTTGGAAATGGCGACCGAGGCGGTCTTCAAAAGCTGGAACGGCAAGCGGGCCGTTGATTACCGCAACGCCGCGGACATTCCCCATGATCTGGGCACCGCGGTCAACATCGTCACCATGGTCTTCGGCAACATGGGGGATGACAGCGCCACCGGCGTGGCCATGACCCGTGACGGCTCCACCGGCGAGAGGAGGATCGAGGGGGACTACCTGACCAACGCACAGGGGGAGGACGTGGTGGCCGGGATCCGCCTCACCAAGGACATCTGGCAGATGAGGGAGGAGATGCCGGCCGCATACGAGGAGTTTGAGGGGATTGCCAAGAAGCTGGAGACGCACTACCGCGAGATGCAGGATATGGAGTTCACCATCGAGAAGGGGAAGCTCTGGATGTTGCAGACCCGTGATGGAAAGCGGACCGCGCAGGCTGCCGTACGCATCGCGGTGGATATGGCCGAGGAGGGGCTGATCACCCGTGAGGAGGCGGTGTTGCGCGTCACCCCCGCGCAGGCGGACTTCTTTCTCCATCCCCAGTTTGACCCGGAATCGAAGAAGGCGGCCCAGGCCAACGGGGAGCTGATGGCCACCGGCCTGAATGTCTCCCCCGGCGCGGCCATGGGCGTGGTGGCCCTCGAGGCGGATCTGGCGGAGGAATGGGCCAAGGGGGGGAAGCAGGTGGTCATGGTCCGCCCCGAGACCAAGCCGGATGATGTCCATGGGATGCTGGCGGCCCAAGGGATACTCACCAGCCGGGGCGGCCGCACCAGTCACGCCGCGCTGGTGGCCCGCCAGTTCGGAAAGCCGGCGATTGTCGGCGTCTCCGCGCTGAAGATTGACATGGGCAGACGCCAGATCAACGTGAACGGGACCGTTGTCAGGGAGGGGGAGTGGATATCCATTGACGGCACGGTCGGGGAGGTCTATGTCGGCCAGCTGATCACCATGGTGCCGGACATCAAGGACCCCTGGCTGATGAGGTTGCTCGCCTGGGCCGACGAGTTTCGGGACCTCGGGGTCTGGACCAACGCGGATTATCCCGAGGACGCCAAGCGTGCCCGGGAATACGGCGCGGAGGGGATCGGCCTGTGCCGCACCGAGCACATGTTCTTTGAGGGGAACCGCCTGCCC
>JAOZRQ010000050.1:4974-20428 GCA_029940115.1 Desulfobacterales bacterium | reverse complement strand
CAGTCGAACGCTCAGTCGAACGCTCAGTCGAACGCTCAGACTTCGGCGAGCTCAGTCGAGTCGTCGAACGATTGGCAAATCCGAGCCGCCGGATTTGGGAGCAGGGGTGACGAACTTATGAATTGCTGTACTAGATATTAAGCTGTAAGATATGTAAGCTCCAAGCTGTAACCTTACAGCCTGACATACCACTTGCATCATTCTTTTTCAAGCCTCATCTGGAAGAATAATGCTTGCCCGAGCCCAGAATCCGCCGTGGACATGTTATTTTTCTGTGAAGTGCTTGCTGATTTTTGCCTTGATCTCCTCATATTTGGCTTCATCAAAAACATCAATGATGCTTGCCCTGTGACGATACACATTGAGCCAGAACTCTGCATCACGTTTCCATTGCTCCTCAATGCACACATCAATCCACCACAGGACATTATGGACAGATTTCTGATAGATCTCTTTTTTGAATGCCTCATATCTGGCCGGGTCAAAGGTGCCGGCATCTTTTGAATTGCTGCGCCAGATATTCAACGCGCACATTGCTGAGGAGAATCCATCTTTCACAACGGCCCTTTCGAGCCGTCTCAGACTGTCAGCATCTCTTCTCAACCGTTCAGCTTCAGTCTGCCACGGCTTTGTCTCAACCGTTGCCTCCATCTCCGCCAATACGTCACCCTCTGTCAAAATGGCGGTCAGGCACAAAATGACGCTTAATGCAGAACTTTTTCTGAATGATTTTTTGGGCATTCAACATTTCCTCTGGGTTCTCGGTTCTGGGGCATCGGTTTTGAGGCATCGGCTTCCAGTCATCTGGTGCCCAGAGCCTTTTCACAGCAAAAAACTGAACATCGAGTGATATAACTGAGAGACTTCCGCCGGAATCGAGTGGCCGGCCGTGATGCGTTCATGCGTTGCCCCGCAAAGTGCCGCAAGTTTCTGTGCGCCCGCGTCACTCACAAAAGGGTCCTGGGAACCTGAGAGGAGAAGCCCGGGTGCGCGAACATCCGCCGCAAAATCAGAAATCGGGGGATACCCCGCGATGGATTCAAGATGAGCAAGAAGAGAGGCTTTCCGGTTCCGTCTGCCTATCGCTTTGACGATGTTCCCCAGATTCGTATGGATAGGACCCCACCTGCAACTGTACTCAGGCATTTTATCCCATTATGAGTTAAGGTCAAGAATTTTTTGAGGGTCATGCTCTGCACAGGACAAAAAATGAGAATTCAGATCAGGATTGCCTCCGTCATAGGTGGGGTTCTACCTTTCCGCTCCCGCCGGATTGCCAAATTCGGCGGCAAGGGTCGAAACATGAAAAACGGATGCCGGCCATCCAGATATTTCTGCTGATTATAACGGATTTAGGGGAGGCCTTGAACTCGAACTTGAACTTGAACTTGAACGTGAACGTGAACTTGAACTTATACTTGAACTTGAACTTACCCACAAATGAACATTCAAGTTCACGTTTAAGTGCACGTGAACGTGCACGTTCAGGTTCACGGGCACGTCCACGGGCAGGCGGCCTCCCCGAAAAGCGTTATAATCAGTATTTCTGACAACATACTGATTTAAAAGATATTTGTTTTTCAACACGAATTATCAGAGAACCAAAAAAAATTGAAGAATCGGGAAACTGGCAGAAATTTCATCCTATGAACTTGAACTTGGGGGTTCAAGGGCGCGTTCAAGTTCAAGTTCACGTTCACGTTCAAATTCAAGTTCAAGTTCAAGGATTTAAAAATTCCATTGACAAGATCATCCGGGATATGTATTTTTGTTCAGAGATGACGGAGGTGAAAAATGATGGACAAAGCGAATTCCAGCAAGGACAAAACCGCTGTTGAAAGCGCCATGGCCGACATGTTCCCCGGCGGGTCGAAGATATGGTCAAGTCCACGGTTGATACAGGTGTTGTCATGGGTCTGATCAAATTTGGATGTGAAGTCAAGCAACAGGCGAGGCTATAAGAGAATAAAAATGTATGCACTCATCCTCATATTAATCGTTCTCGTGTTCCTATGCGGCCCCCAGCTCTGGGCGAAACAGACACTGAGCCGGCACGACGGGGACCGGGAGGATTTCCCCGGCACCGGAATCGGATTCGCCCGGCATCTGGTGAGTCAGATGAAGATGTCAGAGGTGGCGGTGGAAGAGACCGAGGCGGGGGACCATTATGACCCGATAGAGAAGGTCGTGCGCCTGAACCCGAAGACCTGCGGGAACCGATCCCTGACAGCGATGGTGGTGGCCGCGCATGAAGTGGGACACGCCATTCAGGACAGCACCGCGTACCAGCCCCTGCACATCAGAACCCGACTGGTATTGATTGCCCAAACCGCCGAGAAGGTCGGCGCGGGGTTGCTCATCGCCATGCCGCTTGTCGCGCTGGTGACGCGGACCCCTGCCGCAGGGCTACTGTTCTTTCTCGGGGGATTGGGAAGCATGGGAGTCCCAGCCCTTGTTCATCTGCTGACGTTGCCCGTGGAGTGTGACGCGAGTTTCAGACGGGCCCTGCCGATCCTCTCGGCGTATCTTTCAACAAAAGACCGCCGAGCAGCCCGGCGGATTCTGACAGCCTGCGCCCTGACCTACTTGGCCAGCTCGCTGGCAGGCTTGGTGAACTTCTGGCGGTGGATCAGCATTTTGCGGCGCTAGCCCATAGCCGCCAGCCCATAGCCGCTAGCCCATAGCCCATATGAACGCGGAACATCACTACCAAAATGAACGGATTGCCCACTGGAACCGAGTCTCTCGAATGCGTGAGGCACGGAAACGGCCCGGGGCAGTTTACCAGAATCTTCTCCGGCATCATTACCGCCTTCTCATCCCTCCGGGGCGGCGGATCCTGGAGTTGGGATGCGCTCACGGCGACCTCTTGGCCGCTCTGGCCCCCTCTCTCGGCATGGGGGTTGATTTTTCCGATGCCATGCTCAGACGCGCGTCGACAAACCATCCGGATATGTTCTTCATCCGTGCGGATGCCCATGAGATCGCATTCAGAGAGACGTTTGACGTGATCATCCTGTCCGACTTGGTGAATGACCTCTGGGATGTGCAACGCGTCTTTGAAGGACTTCGCACCGCCTGCCATCCCGGGACACGGGTGATCCTGAATTTCTACAACAACCTCTGGCGCATTCCCTTGGGAATTGTGAGACGGCTCGGCCTAGGGGCCGACGTCTTGGCGCAGAACTGGCTCTCCCCCCATGATCTGTTGAATCTCCTGACTTTGGAGGATTTTGAAGTGATCCAGCGCGTTCGGGCCGTTCTCTCTCCTCTGGAAATTCCGATGGTCTCACGCCTCGCGAATCGCTTCCTCGTGAATCTGCCGCCGTTTGCCTGGTTTGCGCTGACCAACATCCTGATCGCCCGGCCTGCACCGGTGAGAGATCATGGGAGCGTCCATGACGCCGCCTTCGGTGACGACACATGCATGAATGAAAATCGGGCAGGCGGGGAACCCGCTCGCTACTTGCCGCTCGCCGCTTGCCCCCCTTCTGTCTCGGTGGTCATTCCCGCGCGCAATGAGGCCGGCAACATTGGGGAGATCATCCGCCGGGTCCCTTCCCTCGGAAGCGACACCGAGCTGATATTCGTCGAAGGGGGATCAACTGATGACACCTTTGAGACGATTCAGCAGATGACCGAACGATTTCCCGAGAGGAGATGCCGCCTGTTCAGGCAGACTGGAACCGGGAAGGGAGACGCGGTCCGCCTCGGATTTGAGAAAGCCCAAGGCGACGTGCTGATGATACTCGACGCGGACATGACCGTCCCACCGGAGGATCTGACACGCTTCCTTGATGCGCTGGTGTCGGGAAAAGGCGAGTTTGTCAATGGGGTCCGGCTCGTGTATCCGCTGGAGCAGGAGGCGATGCGCTTTTTCAACATTCTCGGAAACAAGTTCTTCAGCCAAGCTTTTTCGTGGCTCCTCGGGCAACCGATAAAGGACACCCTCTGCGGGACAAAGGTCCTGTGGAAACAGGATTACGAGGCCCTTTCCAGAAACCGCCATCATTTCGGAGAGTTCGACCCGTTTGGGGATTTCGACCTCCTGTTCGGCGCGGCGAAGCTGAATCTGAAGATCGTGGAGATGCCGATCCGGTACCGCTCCCGGACTTACGGAGAGACCAACATTGACCGCTGGCGTCACGGATGGCTCCTGCTGAAAATGGTCGTGTTCGCGGCAAAACGGATAAAGTTTGTTTAGCTGTAAGCTCGAAGCTGTAAGCTCGAAGCTGTAGCTCGGAGTGCCAAACTTGCAGTTTGGCGGAGCGACAAACATTTTGTTGAAAGCTCTAGAACATAGGAACGTGAACATGAACGTGAACATTCAATTGCGGGCAGGTTCAAGTGTAAGTTCAAGTTCACGTTCACGTGTAAGTTCAAGTTCACGTTCACGTTCAAGTTCACGGGCTCCCTAAATTCGTTATAATCAGCAACCAACAACCAACAATGATCATTCTCGGTATAGAAACTTCATGCGATGAGACCGCTGCGGCGGTTGTGGCTGACGGCACGAGGATCCTCTCTTCGGTGGTCGCGTCTCAGATTGAGGTGCATCATCGCTACGGCGGGGTTGTGCCTGAGCTCGCCTCACGGAAGCATATTGAGGCGATGGTGCCGGTGGTGGCGGAGGCCCTTTCCGCATCCGGCGTGGACAAACGGGATATTGATGCGGTTGCCGTGACCCAAGGCCCCGGGCTGGTCGGCGCGTTGCTCATCGGCTTCTCCTTTGCAAAGGCGTATGCGTTCACCTTGGGCATTCCGTGGATCGGGGTGAACCATCTGGTGGGGCATGTCAATTCGGTGTTCCTAGATCCAGATCCGCCTCCGTTTCCCTTCACGGCTCTTCTGGCCTCCGGCGGGCATACCAGTGTTTACCATGTCACCTCCCACATTGAGATGGAACTGATGGGCCAGACCCGCGACGACGCGGCAGGCGAGGCGTTTGACAAGGTGGCCAAGGTCTTGGGACTCGGGTATCCGGGGGGAGGGATCATCGGCCGGCTGGCCCAACAGGGAGACCCCAAAAAGATCCGGTTTCCACGGACCTATCTGGACAAATCAAGATTTGACTTCAGCTTCAGCGGCATCAAGACCGCGGTCAATCGGTATGTTCAGACGCATCCGGATGAGTCCCCCGATCAGATCCCGGATATCGCGGCAGGATTTCAGGAGGCGGTGGTGGAGGTGCTCTCCCACAAGATCATCCGTGCGGCCATGGAAAGGGGTTGCAGCCACATTGCCATTGTCGGCGGCGTCGCGGCGAACACGCGGCTACGGGAAAAGGTCCGGCAGGATGCGGCGGCTAGGGGGATTGCAGTCTCCATTCCCCCTCTGAACCTGTGCGGGGACAATGCCGCCATGATCGCGGCCGCGGGGTACCACTGCTTGAAGGCGGGGGAGGCTTCGGATGGGGATGCGGATGTCTTTTCCAGGCTGAGGTGACAGGAACGCATTTACCAGCCGGGGAGTGAAAAAGCTCGTCCCTGATGTTTTTTTATCAGAGATATGCTGATTATAACGGATTTAGAGGAAGCCCGTGAACGTGCCCGTTGCCCGTGAACGTGCCCGTGAACGTGCATGTGCCCGTGAACGTGCACGAGCACGGACCGAACGCGGCCTCCCCGAAAAGCGTTATAATCAGGAAATATGTGTACAGGACAAAAAAACGAAAAAGCCATGAAAAACAGCGATTATGCATTGGAGGAGAGAATCGGAGATCCATCGCTCTTTTGCGGTCGGAAACGGGAGATGTATCTGCTTCTGAACTGGGCATCGGACATCCCCAGAAAGATGTCAAAATCCCGTGCGCTTTTGGGGAGACGAAAAAGCGGCAAGACGGCCATTATGCAGAGGCTGTTCAACATCCTCTGGAATCAGAACAGCAAGGTGGTTCCGTTCTATTTCGAGGTTTTGGATCAGGATCAGTGGTTGTTGCATTTCTGCGACAACTACTATCGCACTTTTTTGACCCAGTACCTGTCATTTAAAAACAGAACCCCATTGGACAAAAAAAACAAACCTTGGCAATGGGGCAAACTGAATGAGATGATCAGGCAACTCGGCAACGAAAAAATCCTTCAAGAGACAGCATATTTTCAGGAAGATGTTGAAAAGGAGGATTATTATAATGCAATGATGGCGGCCTTCAGCGCGCCTGCCGAATTTGCCGGGTATGATGATCTGTTTTTTGTCGTCATGATTGATGAGATTCAGTATATGACGAAATATGTTTACCATGACAAGGCATGCACCAATGTGTTCCAGAATCTCCCCGGTGGCTTTCATGGACTTGTGGAATTGAAATACGCGCCCATGCTGGTATCCGGAAGCTACATCGGATGGATGACGCGAATGATGCAGGAGATGTTTGTGGGCGGAAGGCTGAAATGGACCCCCGTGTCGCCGAAACTGACGTTTGAGGAAGGCATGGAGGCAGTATTCAGATATGCGAATCATCGGAACATTCCGGTCACAGAAAAGACCGCGCTGGCCGTCAACATCCTGACCCAGAGCGATCCCTTTTACATCTCTGTCCTGCTTGGGAGCGACTCTCCTGAAAAGGACTTTTCCACGGTTGACGGCGTGATACACACGCTGACATATGAGATGAAGGACCGGGGAGGCGAACTCTTCAGGATATGGTCGGAATATATTGACAGCGCCATAAGGCGGGTGAATGACATTTACGGAAAAAAAATCCTTCTGTACCTGTCCAAAGAGCGGCATAAGGAATGCACTAGGGATGAGATAAGGGATCATCTCGGATGGCCCCCTGAAAAAGAGGGGGAATTGGAGGAGAAGCTCCGTCATCTGGAATACGGCGGCCTCGTCACAAGAGGCCGTTCGGATTTCCATTATCAGGGCATTCCTGACGATATCCTGGATCTCATATTCAGGGAAAGATATCAGTATGAAATTGAAATGGTCACGCCTGACGTGGCTTTCGAACTGAGCGGAAAGATAGAATCCCTGGAGCAGGAGAAGAAATCCCTGGAAGGGATGTTGAGCGAATTGAAGGGGCGCATGCTGGAACTCATTGTCTGGCGGGAACTGAACCGATGCAGGAAAAAGAACAGACCTGTCCCGAATTTTGCAGAAAGGATGAGAAAAGTTTCTCATGCGGGACAAAGGGAGAGACTCCAAGAGATGGCTGATCTGTGCGGCAGAAGCAGGTTCAATACCGTATGGATGAATTATTACATTCAGTTGCCGCATACGCCGACTTCCGAAGCAGATGTCCTTGCAGAGGGCGAAGGTGACGAAGCCTGCTGGGCCTTGGTCTTTGAAACGAAAAACAGGCATGAAAAAAATCCGCCGACAAAAGATGAGGCTCGGATCTTTGGGGAAAAGGCCGAGAGGATAAGGCAACTTTTGAAGCAGAAGGGGAAAAAAATCCGGTTTGTGTGTCCGGTCTATTTCAGCGCAAAGGGATTTGAGGATGAAGTCGAAAAACAGCTTCACCAAAACGGAATTCTGACTACGGATATGGAGACATGGGAATGCGATAAGTACCTGTGACCCGTGCCGATGGGCTCTCATCCATGAAGTTGTAGGCTCGAATCATGATCATAACGCTTTTCGGGGAGGCCGCCTGCCCGTGAACGTGAGCGTGCCCGTGAACTTGAACTTGAATGTTCATTTGTGGGCAAGTTCGAGTTCAAGTTCAAGTTCAAGTATAAGTTCACGTTCACGTTCACGTTCACGTTCAAGTTCAAGCATAAGTTCGAGTTCGAGTTCGAGTTCAAGGCCTCCCCCAAATCCGTTATAATCAGCTCGAATCTCATCAAGTTCTGCTTACAGCTTACAGCTATACCCTGTCCAAAAAGTTCTCCAAGACGAATATTTTCCGTCTGCGAAACCAAACCGGGCTTTCGACGATTGAAATCGCCTTCAGATCCTCCATTCCCGAGACAAACCAAGGGTCCCTGCACGATGGAATGTCCCACACCCAGTCCGGTGTCTCCAGCCCGAGCTCGTCGCAGAGGCACTCGATCATGGAGGCCAGCATCGCGTCAAACCGCTCCTCTCCGGTCTCAAAGGGTTCCCGGACAAGTGACAGATCCCTGTGACGCCGGAACTCATCCACAAAGTCCATGAAGGGGACAAGCCAGTTTTCAGTGTCCTGTCTTATTTCCTGCTTTACTTGTCTGATGGTCGTCATTTGTCAAACAGTTCCTCAATGAAGAACTGAGTGGCTGGTTTTATATGCTTCCGGGGATAGTATTTCTCAATGATGTTGAAGAGTTCATTCGATGTCCCGATGTTCATTTTGTCCATGAGAAAAAGAATGTCCCTTTTGTCCATCGTATCCACCCGGGCCGCCATGGACTTCATGGCCAAGAGATATTCCGGTTCGGCAATGTAAACCTTCAGATTCGGCCAATCGAACAACACCTTCCTAGGGTGCCCGACCACAAAGCCCTTCACCCCGTTGTTCAGCCAGTCTTCATCCAAATCGTGTCTTTCGGCGACTCTCCTTGCCGCCTTCCTTATCATTCCGGCAGGTCTGAACACGGCATCAACATCCTTGGTGCTTGGTCTCGCGTCGTAAACAAGGCACATCACCGCCCCTCCGTACAGACAAATCTCCCCTTTGACTCCGGTCAAACGGAGTTCCTCATCAATCTCATGCAGGCATGTCCTGATTTGTTCTTTAAGCATAAATTTCTTGTCTCTTCCCATGTTTCATCTGGAAGCGCAGAATGGACGCTTCGCTTTCAGATCGCTTGCAATTTGCAACTTTATTCCTGCAAGCGATGGCAAAGTCCTCTGGATAATGCCCGTTGATCCATCGCAGCTGGGCTTCGGTGAACGCGCCCGGGGATTCAGGCAGCTTGGGCAGAAACGAATAGAGCAGACGCTGATCGATATCCGGGGAGTCGAAGCGTTTGGCGTATTCAATGGTGGTGACCATCCTCGCGCCCAGCTGACCCAGTACATTTATCGCTATCCGCATGGCCCGATCCAACGCGTGCCGGATCCGGGTGTCAGCCTCCAGAATGTTGCCCACCGGCCCCACCGGCATCACTTGGATCTCCCATTGCGAGGTCTGGGCCTTGGGGACGAAAACCATCACCCCATCCGCCTCATGGATCACCAGACTCCTCTCCCGCTTCTCGTCTCCGTCCATCCGACGATTTCCCCGGATGGCCTTGATATAAGCGTCGAAAAAGCCTACCCCAGCCTCCTCCTTGTAGTTCCGGACAAACTCCCCTACCAGATCGCCGCAGGCATATGGGGGAATTCCTTGAGACATATCTGGCATCCCTGGGGAAACTTCACGCGGAATAAGTGCGAACTGCTGATGAACCTGCTGGTGAGAGCCGTGGAGCCGGTAGCCGCTGGACGCGTGGTCAAACCCGAAATTCCATCCCCACAAGGTGCAACTGAATGACAATTCGCTTTGCCTCTCCTCAGACAAGAGGATTTCACAGATGGTCCGTCTCAGGGCTTCCAGTTCCGGGGGATCCAAACGCCGCCTATGGGCCGGAACTGCGATGCCCAACTCATCCGCGAGCCTCACATAAGTCCTCTGGTAATAGAGATGCCGCATCCCTGACATGTCCGAGGGGGTCAGGTCTCTGGTCCGATAGCGGATGGCATCATGGGCCATGTTCGCCGCATAATGCCCCCAAGCGATGTAGCTGTTGCGGCGGAGATACTCAAACACATGGCTCTCCCCGGTTTGGTCCGACCACTCGCCCATAATCTCACTATTGCCTTGGGCCCCGGGCATCAGAACCATCACCTGTTTGTAGTCATCCGGCAAATGGGGATTGTTCGCCAGCACTTCAAATAAAGCGTGGTTTTTGATCTCTGGTCTCACCCGGCCCTGATCTTCTTTGTAAATCAGCCCCACGGGCCGGCCGTTTTCCGAATCACGGAGAAACGAACAGCACCACTCGGCCATGCGGGTCAGATCCTCCGGATCTGTGGAATTGGTTGCCAGGGCCAATTGCAGGGGTTCCGGCAGACCCTGAAAAAGCGCGTCGAGTCTCTCCTCCGGAAGATCATCGGTCTGAAGCCACTTTCGCACGGTATCGGAGAAAGAGAGAGCGACCGGTGCCGGCAGGGAAATTGAGGCGGGATCCTCGGCTTTTCTGTCAGCAGAACGCTTGATGATGTATGTGGCTCCCCGGAACGGGAAGGGATTCGGCACTTCAAATATCGGGTCGGCCCGGGGCTCTTCCACGTCGCCATCTGGAAAGTTCTCTTGATTTTCCCGGGGCTGGCCGTCGCCGAAGGTCCCTAATGAGGTGACGTAATCCCTCTCACGAAGATTTCGGACCCGGAAAGAGGGGGTGTGGATGCCGAATACGAATTCCCCGGACAGGGCAACACAGGTTCTCAATTTCATGGGCAGATGTTTCCTTTTGTCAGACCTGCGACCATGTCAGACCTGCGAGGTTTTTGGAAACCTCGCAGGTCTTTGTTTCCGACACGGGCTGGGAATTGTGATCCGCAGATGGACGCGGACGGCCTGCGTTCCGGGCAGGGTGCGGGCTCATCCGCGTCCATCCGCGGTTTGTCCCTCAGGCCGACTTTCAGGATCGCAACTGTCTGAAATCACACACAACCACAAAAACCGTTAGAATCAGCTTTGAACCTTGGAAACCTCGCAGGTCTTTTGTTACTGTTGACCTGTGTACAGGACAAAAAGTTGGAAACAGGCGGGAAACCCGGCTTTTTTCCAGACTGACGACCGCAAGAAGAAGCCGGGTTTCTTGGCTCAGGCATTTTTTTTGTCCTGTACCAGTGCTGAAGCATGAATCGATCATTGCCCGAAATTCGGGTGTTCCGGGAGAGTCATGATTTTTTTTGTCGCGCTGCCTGTTGCCATCTTTGCCGCATGCATGGGCTCTCTGGCAAAAAGTCATGCTTCAACACTGGTCCTGTACACAGACTGTTGACACAAACCCAAAATTATGATAAAAACGATTCTCATTGAAAAGTTCTGTCAAGAACCCAGAAACAAGGGAACAAACCATGACTGACTTCAGAATTTCTGATCCGTTGTTGCGGCGAATAGTCTATGCCATCGGGATGATGGGCATGATCGCGTTTGGATTTTACACCATGAATCTGCTCAAACCTTCAATGGCCCTTCTTCTGGATGTGCTCACGCCGTTCATTGCGGCCCTGCTGATGGCGTATATCTTGGCTCCTGTAGTCGTGGCGTTGCAGCGTCATCTGAGGATGGGCCGGATCATGGGAACGCTCGTACTCTATATGATCATCTCGCTGGTCGTATTTTTGTTGCTTGCGTTCCTGATCCCGAAGATTCTCTCCGAGTTCATCAGTCTGTTCAACACCCTGAAGGAGGTGCTACCCAAGCTGTTGCTCAAACTCTCCGACAATGAATACCTGCAACTCGACAGAGAACTGATCAAACTCATTGAAAAGAAAATCGGGGAACTTGAAATTGATTATGAGAAGATCGCGGCCGCGATCCTGCCGGGTTTGAAGAAGATGGCCTCTGGCGGCCTCGGGGCGGTGGCCAAGGCCACAAAGGGCTTCTTTGTCAGCGTGGGATCGCTGATCAGCTTTTTCTCATTGCTGATCTTCGTTGGGATCATCAGTTTCTATCTGATCATTGACTGGGAAAAGATCATGCCCCTGATCCGCAAAATGATTCCCCCGAAACATCGGGAGCGCACTATTGACATCCTGGGCAAGATTGACAATGCCATGGGAGGCTTCCTGCGCGGGCAACTGACGGTGTCGGCCATCGTGGGGAGCCTCTTTGCGGTGGGACTCTTTTGCCTGGGGTTCATCGGCTTTCCTGCCCTGCTCAACTATTGTCTCCTGATCGGCACTGTAGCGGCCATCGGCGGATTCATCCCTTACTTGGGGCCTTTGATCGGGGTGATGCCGGCGATCCTGATCGTGCTTTTGACTCCGGAAAAGCCATGGACCATCAAACTCATCACCCTCACTGCCGTGCTCCTTCTCTTCGGACTGATTCAGGCGGTCGAGGGCTTTGTGCTCCAGCCCAGAATCGTGGGCCGGGGCGCGGGGTTGCATCCGCTGGTGGTGATGTTCGCGCTGATTTTCGGGTCCCAGTTCGGAATCGGCGGAATGATCATCGCCGTGCCCCTGGCCAGCATGATTCGGGTGCTGACATTCGAATTTTACTGGCTCCCCATCAAGCGGCGGGATGCGGCGTTGAATGGAGGCTCAGATTCGGGATAGCCAAAGTTTGTAGTTCCGCCTCTCGGCGGTGTGGCAACCGCCTAAAGGCGGAACTACAAACTTCATTTGAAATGCGTGGCACTCCAGCCGGATTGACAAAGGGTGTCAATCCGGCGAGAGCGAGGTGGGACTATTTGACGCCGGTCTGCATCATTGTCTTGGCGGTTTCAAGAATCCCATCAGGGAATCCCACGACATTGTAAACGACCAGGAATCCGAGGAGCCAGACCACAAGCAGGCAGAGAATCCAGAGGACAAAGCCGTATTTGATGAAATCCATGGGATGAATCATCTTCTCCCCTGTATCCGGATAGACACCTAAGCCATAGACAATCGCGTTGTTCGGGGTGCCCACGATCAGGAAATGGGCAAACGACGTGGCAAACGCGACTGCCAAGCCAATGGCCCACGGTTCGCCAGCCACACCAGTCATAATCCCCATGGGGATGACAATCGGTCCCAGCAGGGCGGTGGTTCCCGCATCAGACATGAAGTTGGTCATCAGACCGGAGAGGCCGGAAAGCCCGACCCAGAGGCCAAAGCCTTTGTCCATGCCCACGCGTCCGAGAACATCCAGACAGGTCTGGGCCAGCCACAGGGCCGCGCCGCTCTCCTTGAGAAGCGCGCCCAATGTCAACGCGCCGCAGTACATGAACCACGCGTCCCAAGAGATCCCGTTCAGGATTTTTTTCCAGTCTGTTGTCTTGAACACCACCGGAATCAGAAGGGCCAAAAGCGAGGGACCGCCGAGTCCGAGTTCCTCGCCGCCGACGATCCAGAGTGCCAGAACCAGCAGAAGCATGCCGAATGTCACATACTCCGCATAGCTCATCTTGCCCATCCGCCGGGTTTCCTCCTTGATCGCTGCGAGTCCGGGGGTGAGGTCCCGGGTCTTGATATTTCTTCCGAACAGGCCCAGCATGTAAACGGCTACAAGGAGTCCGAGCACCGGCACCATGGGAAATCCGTATTTCATCCATGTGAAAAAATCCATGGGCACATTGTACTCACTCCAGAAGCCCATCATGATCACGTTACGACCGCCGGCCGCAGGGGAACCGATACCGCCGACGTTCAGGGCGAAACAGAGGGTGAATAGCAGGAACTTCGCCAAGGCCGGATCATGTACCAGAGGTTGTCCGGGGGGACTGTTTGCCCTCACCGCACCAAAATAAACCGCCGCCATGACCGGCGTCATGAATGCACACATGGCATGGGCCGAAATGAACGACCCGATCACAGACATGCTGATGCACAACACGAAAATGGGAACAAAGAAGCCCTTGGTCCAGCCGAGCAGCCAACTGGCCAGCCGTTTGTGCAACCCCACATCCACCACCGCCACCCCCATGGCCAGCACACCCAGCAGGAACATGGGCGCATCGCCTGCAAAGGTCTTCCCGACCATTTTCCGGGGAAGCAGGTGAAAAAAATATGCCAACATCGGCATCAGGATACCGGTCAACCCGATCGGTATCGCCTCTGTCGCGAAAAATATGACCGCCATGGGGATGATTCCCAAAACGATCATGGTCTTGTTGGCCGCGTCAGTCACGTCATGCGCGATTTCCCATTTGATCATCTTTTCTGCGAACCCGTATTTGTCCACTGTGACGATCACACTCTGGGGGGTGGGCAGGATGAAGCCAACCAAGAGGAGAATGGCCACACCAACACAGATCCACAGCATCTTGTTGGCAAGGATGCCACCCACATCATGCTCAATGTCATGACTCATAATCACATCTCCTTTGCCATGAAAATTTCTTTCATACTTTTGCAACCTGATTTTGATCAGACTGAAATTTCAAATCCGGTTCCCATATGGGCCAGATTCAATAATATCAGTCGCCATGCATTCAATGGGCAAACCCCAAAAAAAGTGCAAAAGCATAGTTATTATGAAAAAAACAGATTCCCAAAAAGCAGGAATAGTTAATGCAATCATACCAATCCTGAAACTGCTTTAGTCGGATCCAGAAGGGCGAATCTCCTGAGATGACTTTCAAGGCCCGCCGGATTTGGCCATCCGGCAACATAGGAAAGGTTGTCCTGTCCACGGTCATCAGATTTGGCACTCTTTGATCGCCTCCCAGATTTTATGAAACACATCCACCAGCCTCAGTATTCCCACAATATCGTCCCGACTGGTTACGATCAATGACTGATGGTGCCCCGCCACGATCTGATGGATGGCCTCGTCCAAGGTGGCCTCCTCTTTCACATACTCCCCTTCAGTGGGGGCGTGCATGAAATCCCTCACCTTCATCTCATTCGCTTTCCGACAGATGTCCTCAAGGGGTTTGTCCCACAGAGAATACTCTGTCTGCAAATTCATCAGAAATTGCGGGCTGAAACCAGCCCGGGAGAGCACCGCTGGGTCTCCGATCTGCTTATATTTAGGTTCCAAGGCGATCAGGACATCCATCATGCCCAGCTTGCCCACGATTTTCTTGTTCTTGTCATACACCAGCACGGCCCTGTGCGGATACTGGTTCTTGTCAAAATCCTCTTGGGCCTTTTCCAAGCTCGCGACCGCATCAAACAAGCTGGCGTCTTCAGAAACCGTGGCGTACTCCGAAAGTTTGACCATCAAATCTTTTACCGTGTAATTTTTCAAATCAGACTCCCTTCTCTTTCTATAAATAAAAACCTGAACATCTATATACATAAGCGGACAAAATTTTCCGGTATGAAACCCTCGTCAGCCTGTTCAACTTGCGAGACTTAGGAACCATGACCAAACAACATCCCGGCCCACGCCCGTCTCGGATTGGCAAATCCGAGACGTCTGCCGGATTTGGCAATCCGGCAGGAGCTGGAAATGGGGAAGTTGTTTGGTCACGGTTCCTTAATACCCGAAAACATACCTCCATGCACAAATTCCATAGCTGCCTCATCCTCCTTTATAGGAATTCAAAAACTAATGCAAGCACTTTTTTTCATCCCAAACCTGTCATTCCTGCGAAAGTAGGAATTCACGTTTATCGCTTGATGTTTGTTGGTCGTGGGTGCTACTACAAATATGTCGGCCCTACGGCCTGACCCTGAGCGCCAAAACCCGGTTTCTTTTCCCTTGACCTTCACCCCCTTGGCCGAAACCGGGTTTTTGGCAAACAATTTTTGTCCACGTTTGTCGTTTGTTGGTCATGGGTGCTACAAATATGTCGGCCTATGGGCCTCTATCTGGATGACCCTGAGCGTCAAAACCCGGTTTCTTTTCCCTTGACCTTCACCCCCTTGGCCGAAACCGGGTTTT
>JAOZRQ010000050.1:0-4874 GCA_029940115.1 Desulfobacterales bacterium | reverse complement strand
TTCCCCTCACTGTCAACCACTAAGGATTCGGTTTGGCAAGGATGAGCCTCAAATCTCGTCGTCTCGAAATCGATCCTTGCCGTCTGAGGCTGTATTCTGAACGCAGAGGACGCAGAGATTCGGACGGAACTCCGCGTCCTCTGCGTTAAAAAAACCTTCCTCAGACCACAAAATTCGTTAGAATCAGCAACACCCTTGATTCTAACGGATTTTGTGGTTCTGTGTCAGTCAGGAAAACGCGGAGGTCGCGGAGTCTCGTCCGAATCTCCGCGATCCTCTGCGTTCAGAAAACGGCTTCAGACCATAAAATCCGTTAGGATCAGAAACATCCAACATCAAACCTCCACTTCAATATGCTCTGCCTCATTGTTTCGCAACGTCAGGGTGAATCCTTTCACTCTCAGGGCCACCGGATCATACAAGGGGGCCCTGCCTTGGATTCGGATATATGTGCCGGGGACAAGCCCCATGTCACGGATACGCCTGCCGAGTTCACCGCCCACCTTGACCGAACGGATGGTTCCAGATTGATTGTCTTTCATCTTCCGCATCGCTAGTCGGGACATATCTTCAAACCTCCGTGTAAGAAATGAGAAATGAGAAATGAAAATTGAAAGAAAACCAAGTTTTTTCAAAAAACTTGGGTTCTTTCATAAGGAAATATGCAGACACTTTCGTCCAAGCACTTAGCCTGAGTTCAAGTTTCAAATTTCAACTTCGGTATGCCAAACATATAATGCCTCACCTAATTAATGTCAATGCCTAATCTTCAATTTACCGTGAAAATGCCCAAAGATCGTTTTTTCTCGCTCCCGGTGAGTGTGGCGGTCATCCCTTTCGAGGTGGTTCTCAGAGAGAAACCGGGTTTCTTTGATGGCGCGGGCATCATTTTTTTCAGGAGCGTATTGAAATCAGCATTCCATTATGTTATTTCTTAGATGAGAAACGTCCAAGTCAAGTATGTGACCTAACAAAATTCCCATTTCAAAAGAACTCTTAATCGTAATCTTGCTCTTGCTCTTAATCGCAATCCTGCTTTTGCTCTCAATCAAGATGGATATGAGCAAGATCAAAATTAAAGGAAAATGGGTAAAGGAGAACAGATGAAACTCATCGCACCTTCCATCCTATCCGCAGATTTTTCAAAACTGGGAGAAGAGATCAGAGCCGTTGAAAACGCGGGTGCGGATTGGATCCATATTGATGTCATGGACGGCCATTTTGTGCCGACCATCACCATGGGCCCCATGATTGTGGAGGCGGTACGCCGTGTGACCTCGCTTCCTCTTGATGTCCACCTGATGATTGAAACCCCGGACCGCCATATCTCAGACTTTGCAAACGCAGGCGCGACAATGATCTCTGTCCATGCCGAGGCATCTGTGCATCTGAACAGAGGCATCCAGATGATAAAGGCGGCCGGGGCACGTCCGGGGGTCGTGCTGAATCCCGCGACGCCGCTTTCAGCCATTGAATGGGTCCTTGAACATGTGGCGTTTGTTCTGATTATGAGCGTCAATCCGGGATTCGGCGGGCAGGCGTTTATCGAAAACAGCCTCGACAAGATCAGAATGCTCCGCGAGATGATCCGGGACAAGGGACTTTCCGCCATGATACAGATAGATGGCGGCGTGAATGAAAAAAACATCGGAGATATTGCAGGAGCCGGCGCGGATGTTTTTGTGGCTGGGTCCGCGATATTCGGGAGCCAAGACTATCAGCAAACCATAACCGACTTCAGGAGGATCGTCGAACCTTTGTCTGAATGATTCACAATCTATGGATTTGTCAAAGCGAATCGGGCGATGACGGGTTTTGCCGAATATTTACTGATTATAACGGATTTAGGGGAGGCCTTGAACTCGAACTTGAACTTGAACTTGAACGTGAACTTATACTTGAACTTGAACTCGAACTTGCCCACAAATGAACATTCAAGTCGTTCAAGTTCACGTGCACGTTCAAGTTCAGGTTCACGGGCAGGCGGCCTCCCCGAAAAGCGTTATAATCAGAATATTTACACATGATGTGAAACTGTCATTCCTGCGAAAGCAGGAATGACAGGCGTTTAAAAAAAAATTGCACTTGGCGTTACTTGCAGAAAAAGCCAGGGGCTCTCCGTGAACATGAAGGTTTACGATTGGGTTCAAGTTCACGTTCGCGTTTACAACTGATCATGGAGGAAGAAGATGGAGAAACATCTGCTCGTCATCCACGGCCCCAATCTGAACATGCTGGGAAAGAGAGAGCCGGAGATATATGGAAGCACGACCCTATATGAAATTGATGCCAAACTGAAGGCACTCGGCGAGATGTCGGACATCCGGGTGGAGACCTTTCAATCCAATCATGAAGGGGCCATTGTCGAAAAGATTCAGGAAGCTGTGGGGAAGTGCCACGGGCTGATCATCAATCCGGCGGCCTATACCCATACCAGTGTCGCCATCCGCGACGCGATCCTTCTGCTGGATGTGCCTGTGATTGAGATTCATCTCTCCAATATTTACAAAAGGGAACCCTTCCGCCACAAATCCATGGTCGCGGATATCGCGACGGCTCAGATTTCAGGGTTTGGGGTGCAGGGGTATTACCTCGCGCTAAAGGGGATCGTGGGAAGGATGAAGGATGAGTCTTGACAACACATTTTGTTCATGTCAAGATGCTGAACATGGGTTGACAGAAGATGTTCTGGAATTGTCCGGAACACTGTCCTCATTTGCGGAGATGCCTCATGAAACGCCTCCCGAAGAGAAGTATATATTATTATTCCCAATATTGTTCCAAGATGCTGAACATGGGTTGACAGAAGATGTTCTGGAATTGTCCGGAACACTGTCCTCATTTGCGGAGATGCCTCATGAAACGCCTCCCGAAGATGAAGTATATATTATTATTCCCAATATTGTTCCAAATGCTTTTTGGAATCGCCATACCAGTTCAGCCTCTCCCATGCTGATGGTAGCTGATGATTTCATGATCCTTATATTCCCTGAACGCGCCTTTCAGATCCATATGTTGCAACACCTTGTGCGGCATCAGGATATGCTTGTAGATCTTTGACGCCTTTCGGCTGTAGCATTCCGGGTCGCTTTCCGGGATGTGGAAGGTCTCCCTTGCCTGACCAAAGGAGAAGATGCTCCGGGAGACCTGCTGATCGCTGGAGAGAATCACCTCCTCCTCGAAGATCAGGATGAAATCGTCTTCATTCTCTCCCCATGCGGCCACCAACTGGAAAAGGTCTTCCGGATCACCGGAGAAGGTTTCCGCACATATCGGTCCGATCCCGAGCCGCTTGATCACCTTGGGATGAATGTCACTGAGATTGCTGTCAATGCCGAGGGCAATCACGCCGATGCCGGGCGATCTTGATCCTTCGGACCGGATGATCTCAAGAAATTCCTTATAATTCTCCCCTTGGGTTTCCAGCGGCACCGATGTGGCATCTTGATCAAACATCATGACATGAATGTAGGGACGATTCGTCATAAAGTCGTAGCAGGCCCAGGAGAAGGTGTAGGATCGGAAGCGCTCGTCCCGCTTTGGGTTTGTCCGGATCGAAGATGCGGGGATGAACGGGAGGAACAGTCGCTCTTTGTTGAGCATCTCATAGTAGGATCGCTCACTCAGACGCCACAGCAGTTCTGCCGGCTCTCTTTTGTATTTGAAGATATAGTCAAGAACCTCCTGTTTCAACGCCTGAACGGTGGGGAGTTCGTCAAGCTTCCTCTCTTTTTTTCGCAAGTCGGTGGTCAGCCGGTTGACATCAAAGTATCCGGGAAAACCGGAGCCATGCCGGTCAATCTTGAGGATGCGATTCGGGTTATAGACATATTTTTTCCTTAACGCGTCTATGCTGTGTGACATTTTTGCAAGGAATTCGGATATCATGACCGATTCATAATAGCGACCGTCTTTTTTGGCCGCCCGGGCTGCAAAAAATTCATCCAGTTTTTCAATGACAAGGTTCAGTCGCTTAAAATAGCGATCACACGCCGCCGATCCCTGCAACGGTATGAGGTTGTCCTGCGTCTCCATAATTCACCTTGATGGCTTGAAGTTTGAAATCTTCTGACTGAGTACAGGACAAAAAGTTGGGAATGGCGAGAAACCCGGCTTTTTCCCAAACTGGCCGACTTCCCAACTGCAGGAAAAAGCCGGGTTTCTTTTCACAATCACTTTTTTTGTCCTGTACACAGATCTTCTGATTATAACGCCTTTTGGGAGTCCGTGTCCCCTGCCCGTTCCGCGTTCAGGCGGCGTGACACCGCCTAAAGGCGGAACTACAAACTTTACTTGGCGATTGTCATGGCATCAATTGCCATCTGCGCCCATTCGGTCGTATGCAACAATCTTCCGAATTTTTCGGAAATCTGAATCGGGCCATACGCGATCAGGGGAACCGGCGTATTGGTATGTGTCCCTGTTGACCAGACCACATTTTGATGCTTGGCCACGACTCTTCCCAAGATGTCCCAGCGGAGCTCCTCGGCATAAACATAAAATTCCTTGAAGTCATTGATTTTCGGAAATGTTTCAGCCTTGAGATATTTATGACCCTTGACGTAATATTCGTTTTTCTCCCTTGTCAGGATCGCGGCCGCGTCCGCCTGGGTGATCGGGAACTCGGTGTTGCGATTCACAATTTCCGCCATGGATTCGGGAGTCTGCCGGTCTTTTGGCAGGGCATCGAATGTTTCCGTCATTTTTCGGTAACTGATCTTCTGGTCATAAATCTTGTCCAGAAGTTCATATGACCCGAAATTGTAATTCGGCGCAAATTTTGCGTCTTTGAAAGCCTCACCCGGAAAATCTTCGGCCCGGGGGATATCTTTTCTTGAATAGCTGAAACCGAATCCGCCGGTCTCATGATCCGC
>JAOZRQ010000049.1:11469-20444 GCA_029940115.1 Desulfobacterales bacterium | reverse complement strand
AACTGACTTGACCATCTGTATTCACTCAAAAATTTGGGTGCGAAACTTGAGTTATAGAGCTTTCAACATAATGTTTGTCGCTCCGGACAATTTTTTTGTCTGCCAAACTGCAAGTTTGGCACTCCGGACAATTTTTTTGTTGAAAGTGATCTGTGTACAGGACAAAAAGTTTGGATGGCCGAGAAACCCGGCTTTTTTCCCGAACGGGCAGATTCCCCGACCGCCAGAAAAAGCCGGGTTTCTTTCCCTCAATCATTTTTTTGTCCTGTACACAGGAAAGTGATATAAGATATGAACACTTGTCAGTTTGCAATTTCGGCATCTTCTGATTACCAAAGTAAAAAATAAAAAATAGTGCTTGCCAAAATCAAAATAAGATGATATTGGAACAAGCTTAAGGCGATTTCCAAGAATGAACATGCCGCGGCTTGCCTCCCCATGCTCCCGCCGGATTGCCAAATCCGGCGGGAGCGACAGGGGATGAGCTTGTCGGGCATGCTCTTTTCTGGAAATTGCTTAAAATGGCAATTCCAAATTTTGGCCGCAAATGGTGACATGCCAGATTTGCAGATTGGGGAGACATGAACACATACCGGCTTATGATTTCTCTGTTCATCAGATGGACAGGGGGCGTTTTCGCAACGGGATTCCTTGTCCTTATCGTTCATATGCCTGTCTCGGCTGCTCCTCAGCCGCTGACGCCTGTGCTTGAGGCTCACCCGACCTCGGGGCAGGCCCCGCTCACAGTCATGATATCAGGAAGCAAGAGCACGGGCAAATGGGGAGGCAACGAACATATGGACGCGTGGGAGTTTGATCCGGATTATGACGGGGTCAGTTTCGATCCTGTGATTTTTGACCCTGTTTTCGATTATACCTACGACCAGCCGGGCACATACACCTGCCGGATGCGAATCGCCGACACCCCCAACACCCCCCCCCCCCGTGAGGCCTTTGCAAATGTGACGGTCACTGTGAGTGCGTCAACTCGCGACACCGGTGTCCGCAGCAAATTCCCGCCGAACGCCTGGGGCGCGGGGATCAGCCATGTCTGGGCGGATGATGGCCAGCAGGCCGCGGCCGCGGACCATCTTGCCCCGATGAACCAGATTTATCTGCAATGGGACCATGTCGAACCCGAAAGGCACCGATCATACGACTGGACCGATCTCGACAGGGAATTGAGGGCGACGGCCGACCTCGGGCAGTGCGCGTCGGTTCAGATCAACTCCTCCCTCCCGGACTGGGTCTTTGATCACATCGCCAAGACCGGCACGGCAAGGGACATGCCCTCACCCCAGTTCTGGGATCCGGATTACATCCAGTATTACAGGGAACTGATCACCGCCCTGGCCAGCCACATCGCGTCCTCTCCACACAAGGGTCAGGTTCTCTATGTGCGCCAACAGTGGAACGCCATTCACACGGAGACCTGCTTTTACGGACAGACGGTGGAAGGGAACGCCAAGGGCACTTGGACAGACAATCCGAACTGGGCATGGCCGGCGGACGGACACCGCCATGAGGTCGAGTGGACCGAAGATATCGCGCTGGACTATCAGCGGCAGATTCAGCGTCATTTCATCTCCGAATTCAGACCGTTGAGCATTGGCGTGGCCATGCGGGTCATTGAGAACCCGTTGCCTGAGGGCGAGGTACATGGCCACTTCACCAATGACAGCATGACCGAGTGGGTGCTCCAGACAAACAACACCGCGACGGACTGGGATCACAACGGAATATCCCATACACCCCAGTTTCTTTACATGCGCTGCTTTGGCGCGCTGGGCTATGAGGAGACATGGGGTGTCGGGAATACGCGGCTTGCCCAGGTGAATCCGGAACTCTCGCGGCAGAGGGACATCTATGGCGTCGTCCTGCGGGCTCTTGCCGTGGGGGTGCCGTACATCGGCATCAAGGGGGATGACCTTGAGCATGTCGCCAGCGACGTCGAGTGTCAGGAGGCCCTGAATTTCGGCAACAAGTACGCGGGCTGGCATCTCCACCCCCGATCAGCCCCGGGCGCATGGATCGTGCTCGGCGAGTTCAGGGGATCCACCCAATGGCGGTGGTGCAACACCCTCACCAGCCAGAATTGGGGCTATTTCATGCGACAGAACAATCCGGCGGGAACCTCGACGCCGCTCTCCCTGGTCGGCGATTCCTCCTGTCGTTTCGGCATATGGGCGCGGCAGCTCGATGCGAAGGCGACATTTGATCTGGATGATTCCTTTTCCCAGGCGATTCGGTACGAGCCGGTCGAAGTCCGGGTGACATACAAGGAGAATTCAGGTGCGATCTCTGTCCAAGCGGACAGGAACGGCACACTTGAGACACTCACCGAGGATCGCCATGAGGATCATAAAGGATGGCGGACCGCTGTGTTCCCTATCGAACCCCCTCGGTTCGCGGACGGACCTGACGGAGAGACTGACATCGCCATCATCCCCACCTCAGGATCGCCAGTGGTCCATCTGATCGAAATAGACCGCTTCAGTTCGGCACCCCAATCCGTGAGTGGAGATATGAACAACGATGGTCAACTGAATTTGAAGGATGCCATCTTCGGGCTTCAGCTCCTCTCCGGTTTTGCCTCGAGCCAGTTCGCAAACAAGGATGCCGACATCAATGCCGATAGAAGAATCGGAATGGAGGAGATTGTTTTTGTCTTGCAAAAAATTTCGGGTGTCTATGCGGATGCAACCGTCGAGATACTGACAGCAATCGGCACACCGACATACTACACACCGGGTCAGGACACGGGGTATTATCTGTGGCAGGATACGGATGACAGCGAGTGGCATATAAGGTGGTCCGGGAATGACGCCAAAAGATACGATTACAAAGGAACGATCCGCTCAGATGCCGCTTTTGGAAATGCGGCCCCTTACGGATTTGAAGATAATGATGACCTCCAAATCGGAACCTCGGTGATCCGCTTCACCGGTTACACAACTTCCGGCGAAGACGGCATTGATTTTCACGCGTTCCCTGGCACAGGAGTTTCGTTTGATCTCCATGTTGATGAAACTCAGGATCCCAAAGGGGTTCACATCGGAGCGTCAGGGACAAATCCGAGCCAGATCCCGTTCACACTGATGACAGCCGAAGACCTGCCCGCGATTGATCCTCCGACATACACATTCGGTCAAGATGCGGGATATTATCTGTGGCAGGATGCGGATGACAGCGAATGGCATCTGAGGTGGTCCGGGGATGGTGCCAAGACATACGGTTACACGGGAACCGTGACGTCCAGTTCCGATTTTGCAAATGCGGACGCTTATAGCTTTGAAGATAACGATGAACTGCAAACGGATGGTTCGGTGATCCGTTTCACTGGCTACACAAGTTCCGGGGAAGACGGGATCAGCTTTCACACATCCGCCGGCGCGGGGATCTCTTTTGACCTCCATGTTGATGAGACCCGGGTGCCGCAAATGGTCCACATCGGACAGAGCGGGGCAAGCCCGGGTCAGGTCCCGTTCATCTTGATGGGCCAAGGGGAGAAGAAACGCAAGAAACGCGGTTTCTGACATCGTGTTGCGTCATCGAAACCTGATCGTCCCATTCCCTGAACGCGAAACCAGCTTTCTCCATGGAATTGACAAGTCATGAAAGAATTTTGATGGCGGTGCTGTGCATTCTCCTCATGCGGAGCATATTGCCGGGTTCAGAATCCTTCGCGGACGCATCCCGCGAAGATGGCGCATATCCGGATATCAAATGGGAGCCGAAACCTTATCCATTTGAATCTGATCCGGATTCCCGTCATATCGACTACGAGAACGGCGATGACAGAAATCCCGGAACCAGAGACAAGCCGTGGAAGCATCACCCGTGGGATGAGGCGGCAACGGCCAAGGCGGCAAAATGTGCAGGAATTCACACCTATTGCTTCAAAAAGGGTACCACATACCGGGGAACGCTGACAGCCAAGGAATCGGGTCAGCCTGACAATCCGATCCGTCTTTGTGCGGATCCGTCTTATGGACATGGAAGAGCAAGCCTATACGGCTCGATTCGGATAAGCGATGGGTGGAAACCATGCAATGACATTGACTGTCCGGAAATACCCGCCCGGGGGAGACCGCAGACATGGTATGTTGATACGGACAAACAGCTTGTCCCAAGTATGTTATGGGAGATTCACGAGGATCAAGCGATCCGGATTCCGATTGCCAGAACACCGAACTGGAAAATGACAGACCCTGATGACCCGAGAAGCGAATGGTGGGAACTGACCGGCCGCATTCTCGAAGTCAGGATTTACCTTGACCACACAGACAGATTCGCCATGGGAGACCATGTCACTGGCACCAGTTGGCGGGATGTGGGCGAGGAGAACAACCAAGTGGTCAGGGTCGGAAAAGATCATATTCAAATCGAGGCTTGGAATTGGAAGAAGGGAGAGATCAGAGCCGGATCGTATGTCACAAACGGAAGGGGTCGGGCAAAGGTTCTCAGAATATCCGGATCGCATGATGTGATCTCCCGCCTCGCGGATGTCCGTCATCTCATCCAAAACGATCCCGAATATTATGTCGGCACCACGATATGGGCGGAAAGGGAGGCCATGCCCAAGCCGGACGCTGGGAAAGTTGTCGGATATGACCCCGGGGGACATTCGCTCAGGGTGAATTATCACCGCGGGGTGAAGGGGCCTGGAAAATACGACCGTTATTATCTTGAAGGTCTGCCGAAATTTTTGGACAGCCCGGGCGAATTCTGCCATAGCAAAAGCAAAGAAGGGAAATTTCCCGGAAGACTTTTCATAAGACTTCCGGGGGACCGGAATCCCAATTCCTCAATCATAGAAGCCGGTAAAGAAGCTGTCCTTGTCAACATAAAAAACAAAAGCAACATAATGCTTTCAGGCCTTGACCTGAGGTTCTCAAATGCGACAGACTGCGGCACCAAAAAGGCGCGCCATGCCGCGTTGCATGCATCCGCGATTCGGATCATCGGTGAGTGTTCCAACATCAGAATACTGAATTCGGAAATCAGCAATGTGCCGGCAGGCATCATGGCGTTTCCGAAAAAAAAGGGTGATATCTTGGATCATCTCGAAGTATCGGACAACAATTTTCATGATATTGACGGTCCGGCAATGGCCCTGTCAAATGGGAGAAGCCATTATCGCCTCAAAACGGCCGGCGCGAGACTGATTCATGTCAACGTGATGAGAAACAGGGCCGAAAATGTGGGATATCGGGTTCTGAGTCACTGGGGGCCAAGTCCCCATGCCCTCCATGTCGAAGGAGGCGAACTGGTCGAAGTCTCAGGGAACGTGATTGACCGAAGCTGGGGCGCGGGCATATTGGTGTTCAACGGAGGCGATCATTCGACGGGCGGTGTCGAGCGCCCCTTGATGAGATCGCTCATCCACCACAACAAAGTGACAAACAGCCTTCTCGGGATGCAGGACTATGGCGGAATCGCATCTTGGATGGGCGGGCCGAGTTATGTGTATTGCAATATTTCAGGGAATCCGGTCGGCTACAGACACGCGCATCACAGGAAGTCGGACAGAAAAGACTGGTACCGCAACAGTTGTTACGGAATCGGCATTTACTTGGACGGCCAGTACAAAGGGTATGCTTTCAACAACGTGATATGGGGCAAAAACAACAATGTGAATGACCGGATTTACAATGCCTGCGCGTTCAATGAAGCCATGGGATTTATGAACACGGTGTTCAACAATACCATGTATCGTTTCGGTATCGGGATTCACAAGGGGATGATCCAGCACAACCGCTGCTATTATCTCGGGAATCTGATCTCGGGCATGGGACACAAATTCATTCAGCATGAGCCGGCGGAAGCAACACTCGAATATGACAGTCTGGCATACACAAACAATATTTTCCACGGAACCCCGTCGAATTTCGGCAAACTCGGAAAGAAAGTTTTTCCTTCTCTCAGTGAATGGCAGACGGCAGTGGCATCAGAAGAGGTTATGACGGCGCAGACCGGTCATCTCACAGAAAAAGATCAGGTATTGGACGCTGAAGCTCATGACTTCCGTCTGAAACCTGATTCGATTTCACTTGACAAAGGGGTCAAAGTTTTTGTACCTTGGGGACTTTACAGTGTTGTGGGTGAATGGCATTTTTTTCATCATCCTGCTGACCCGGCAGTGATCTTGGGCGAAAACATGAACTGGAACAGCGAATGGCTCGTCAGAGAAATGTACGACGATATCCCCAGAAATGATCTGAAAGCGCATAATATCGGCAGTTCCGATTTCAAAGCCGGAATTCTTGAAGACTGGATCAGAGGCGCGCTGAAACTGAACGGCAAAGACCAGTATTGCGACATATCGGACCGTTCTCTTAAAGAAGGATACAAATGGTCAGAAACAGGATGTGAAAGGCAACCTTGCAGTGGATACCACGAAGGCAAAGACCGCGACTCTGTTGATATGGGAACAAACAACTTTCTCATCGAAGTTGTTTTTCAGACGGATAAAGGGTCAGGTACAGCCGGAATTGTGTGCAAGCGGGCCCGCAAAGGTTATGCTTTGGACATTACTGAAAACGGATATGTAAGACTGACCTTGAATTTCAGCGGATCCGAATGCTCCGGACAGAGCGCGATCCCTGTCAACGACGGCAAATGGCATCATGTTGTCGCAGAAGTTGACAGAACAAGGCCCGGTGGGATTTATATTTATATGGACGGAAAGCGTTCCGACGGTCAGTGGAAAGGTTTGATGAACAGTGATGAATCCCTGTCCAATACCGCAAATTTTACTGTGGGAAAGAGTCTCGCTCCCCAAGAGAATTTTTTCAGAGGCATGATTGACTTCCTTCGCATTTCACGCGGGACCCTTGAAGATGCCGAGACGACTGTAGAAGAATTGTTCAGATGGGAATTTGACGGGCCTTTTCTCAAAGATTTCCACGGACGGCCCGTCACAGGGAAATGTCGTGATGCAGGGGCGTTGGAATATCAGTAGGGAAAGCTGATCATAACGCTTTTCGCGGAGGCCCGTGAACTTGAACTTGAACCCAAACGTGGTGAAAAAATGAGAAAATTCATCATTCTGACCACCATGCGGAGCGGTTCCACGCTCTTGTGGAGATATCTGGACGGGCATCCGAATATTGCCGCCCATGGCGAAATGTTCCTGAACTCGCTCAAGCGGGGGGACAGTTATGCAACTTTCAGGAAAACGTCGTTAAAAACGCGGGTTCTGCATCATACCTCCAGAAAGAAGATGGTGGATCAATATCTGACCCGACTCTTTCAGGTTGATGAGGGAATCAAGGCTGCGGGATTCAAACTGATGTATCCGCAGATTTTCAACGAGCTGGAAGAATGGATCAATCTCAATGAGGTGCATGTCATTCATTTGATCCGCAAAAACGTGCTGAAGATCATTTTGTCAAGGGAGACCGCGAGAATCAGAAAACTGACGCATACGACCACAACAGAGAACATCGTTCCGGTGAAAGTGCGAATAAAACCTGCCAGACTAGTCAAGACCATGGGGCGGATTCTGGACGAGGTCGAATTTCATCGCAAACGGTTTTCCAAGAAACCCCGCATTGAAGTTGCATACGAGGCGTTCATGACTGACAAAGAGGCCGTCACAAGACGCATTTCGGAATTCCTCGATGTTCCTTATTTCGACAATATGCCCATGCCGCCGCTGAAAAAGATCAATCCTGATTCGATCAGGGAGTTGATGAGCAATTATGAGGAAGTGAGACAATCACTGACCGGAACGCCTTTTGAAATATATCTGAAATGACAACCATGAACAACTCTCCAATCATCATTGCCGGCTCCGGAAGAAGCGGAACCACATGGGTGCTGGACGCGATTGCCGGATCAAACCGTCTGCGTACCGTTTTTGAGCCGTTGCATCCGGCCGGGGTGCCCGAGGCCAAGGCGTTTGCCAACAAACATGTCAGGGATGACGCGGATGAACCGGATCTGAAATTGTTCATGGACAAGGTTTTTTCCGGAAAATTGAAGGGGATATGGCCAAACTACCGGACCCGGCCAGACAGACTTCATATCAACAATTTGCTGAAGCCAGGCTCCCTGAAGCATCATCTGGGTGCTTTGAAGGAAAGGCACAAGAAACTTTTTGTCCGTTATCTCAGATATCGCAAGGTGAGATCCGATCACCTCATCATAAAATTCATTCGCGCCAATCTGATGCTCGGATGGCTTTCTCGGAACTATGACGCAAAAACATTGCTGGTCGTGCGCCATCCAGGGGCGGTCGCGGCTTCAAAGATGCGCCTGGGCGGCCCTGACTGGGAACCGGAGAGCATGTTGCGACAATATTGCCAAGACAACAACCCATTGATGAAAGATCATCTGCACCGATTTGAAAACGTGCATATCCGAGCATTAAGCCCTGTTGCAAGACATGCCGCGCTCTGGTGTGTCGAAAATGTGTTGCCGCTTTCCCATGCAAGGGAACATGGTCATTGTGTCGTATTCTACGAACATCTGATTGCAGATTCGGATGTTGAATGGGAACGTGTCATAAAATCACTTGGACTCAGGCATATTTTTGGCGAAGATGCCCTTTCCCAACCCTCCCAGCAAGTGTCAGGAGAAATGAGAGGCAAGCCATTTGATCGCGGCCAAGTCAGCAGGTGGATGAACAATTTTGACAGAGAGCAGTTGCATGAAATTGACAGAATACTTGACATCTTTGGCGTGTCCGTCTATAGTGCATTTGATCCCATGCCAGCCAAAAGGGCTTCGCCGTGATTTTAAGAAAAAAATTGTCCGGAGTGCCAAACTTGCAGTTTGGCAGAGCCCCCCGGAGTGCCAAGCTTGCAGTTTGGCAGAGCCCCCCGGAGTGCCAAGCTTGCAGTTTGGCAGAGACCCCCGGAGTGCCAAGCTTGCAGTTTGGCAGAGCCCCCGGAGTGCCAAGCTTCCAGTTTGACAGAGACACCCGGAGTGCCAAGCTTCCAGTTTGGCAGAGACACCCGGAGTGCCAA